>NZ_JBMDII010000011.1:0-140608 GCF_057808605.1 Comamonas sp. FG99 | reverse complement strand
TGCGCTCGCGGCCGGTGACGCTGCTGAACTTCGGCACCAGCTATGCCGTGAACAAGAACCTCACGCTGGGTCTGCAGGTGTTCAACCTGATGGGCAGCAAAGGCAACGACATCGAATACTGGTACGCCTCGTGCTCCGCGCGCGAGGTCAGCAGCGGCGTCTGCGGCGCGGGCATCGACGGCCGCCATGTGCACCCGATGGAGCCCCGCAGTGTGCGGGTGTCGGCGCGGTGGACGTTTTAGCTGAGCTCTCGCCAGCGATCTTGACAAGTTGGGCAGACTGGTCATGGTTTGGGTCGTTTGCAATCGCAACAAAGTCGACTTCAGGCTGGTCCGAGTCATTCGTGATGTAGTCCCCGAACGACTGCATCCACGAACACCAGTCATTGAACCATGCTTACCACGACCGATTGCATCACCCCAGGTACTGGTCAATTGGCTACGGAGCAGGCAGTTTATATACCAATCCCGCCGCCCGCAGTTTTCATTTCAAAGTAGACGGTAGATCCAGACGAACTTGGCATAGGCGTTCAGTTTGTATAGACGCGCCCAGTGTGGGCGGGAATCATTCTATGAAAGTCATCAGCTTTTCGTCTTGAAGGGGGTGATGGGCAGGTCTAGTGTGCGAAAGCGTCGAGAGCAGCATCAGCAGATGCGCAATGCTTGGCAAGCGTCGGTTCCAATTTCACCAACTGTCGGAGCTTGGATAGAAAGGTTTTTGCCGCACCCTTGTCACTTGCCTCGAACGCGATCTCAGTGAACCATTCACCTGTAAATCGAGCCCACGCTTCTGGGTCCTCAAACGAGGCAGCACTGATCAGAGCAATCCTTAATTCCTCGTCTAGACTTCCATTAAGTCGCTTCCGGCGCCGCATGACACGGGTAAGCATGCGGACCGCGTCCGCGAGGTCTCCACAGCGCGTGACCGCGGCAAGAACTGCTAGCCCAGCCACAAGGCGGAAGTTCTTATCTTTATCGTCCGTGTCTTCAAGTGAAAAGCTGATACGCCGCAAAGCAGCCGCTGCGAGGCTAGCCATCTCTTCCTGCATGTCAAATATCAATGCACCATTTACAAGTCCCGCAAATGAATTTGCCTCAAGACGACTAGCCTCGAGCGCGGTTTTGACCTCGCGCAGTAAATCGTCAGGAAAGGGGCGCCCAGAAGCGATTGCGCCTTCCATCGGGCCGGGGAGATACGGGTACGGCCACTGGGCAGCCTGTGCAAGCTTTGAGTCTGGGCCAACAAGAAGCTTCCGTAAGGAGGCGAACTGGATCTTGCCTTCATGTCGACCTACTGCATTCGTGATGCGACCTATGAACTCAAATCGCAGTTGATCGGCACTTATGAAGTCGGGTAGCCAGCGTGGTTCGCGGCGAAGATCGATCAGCCCGCGCAGAAGGTAGATGTGATCAGTGTCCAAAGCCTGGCCCCACCGAGTAAAGCTCGCTGTATTGAGGTGCGCTTCATTGACCGCCCGGATCACAAGCGACGCATGTGCGATTGCTGCTTGCCTGATATAGAACGGAGGGGCATCTCCAAAAGTGCGCTTTCTCACAAGTTCAGAAGCTGCCATGACAACCATGGCGCACAAAAGAGCAAGGCTGCTGCCATCGTTTGCCGGATCATCTGCCAGTAGTTCTGAGACTATCCGCTCAACAAACGGAACAAGCTCTGGAAAGCGATCTAGGTGAGAGAGGGCAAGCTCTACTGCACCGACTCGCGAGATCGGATCGCCGTGCTCAGCCAACCACTCATAAGTTTGAACTAGCTCACGTCGATCAAACGCGTCTAGTTGTATGTAGTCAGCAATTGTCCCTACCGAGCACAGCAGCAGCGAAAAACTAAACCCTTGCCGACTATTGCCAATTCGAAGTTCCTCGATGCGAAACTTTGCTCCGGCCTCAACATACTCCGAGACGGTGGCACTTCGTCCAAGCTGCCCAATAAGACGTTCATAGTAGCGACCTTCATATGGCACCAACATTGAGACACTAACATTTGCTCGCGCCAAGTTCACTCGAAGAGCGTGGAGGAAATTTGCTGGTGTTAGATCGATGTCTGCCATCAGTGCTGCGAACTCATCGTCGCTAAGCGGCGATTGCTGCAGACGATGAAGCCAATTTTGGCAGCTCTCGCTGTCCAAAAATATCACCGACCCTATTCGTTCAAGCCAGCGAGTTCTAATCGACACATCTTCCGCAAGTGCCGAGTGGTCGATCAAAGAATACTGCTTCTTCTCTTTGGCACACAGTGAGAACATAAAGTTCTCGCCTTGCTGCTCGGCGATCAGTTGCCAAGCTAGACCACTTTGATCCTCAACAGGAATAACAGAACCAGGATCTCGGATGGCGCTACGAATGCTTTCAAAGAATCGACTGCGGCTAAAAGACGGACCATCCGTTCCTAGCGTCAGGATCGTCTCTGTTGCGATTTTCCATCTTCGAATGAATTCATGGTCCTCAAGCAAGGAGCGTTGAATATCTGGAGGGAATAGGTCAATGGTGGCTTGAACAAACAGCCCTTCAATAGCCTTACGATTCATTTCCAGCCTCCAGACCCAACGCCGAGGAATCAACACTTTGCGCGACAATCATCTTAGCGCGCTCGAGCAGAAGCGCATATGCGTTTCCACCCTCATCGACTATTGGCTTGAGGATGCGAGAACTAAACCAGCGCCAATATGCTTCTTTCACTGTCTGAGACTGAGCCACAGCAACCATCATCAGAAGCGACACCCAGTTCAAGTATCGATCTTCTAGCTGCTGCACCCCTTCATTCAGGCGATGCGTCCAGCCTCGAACATCACCTAGTTGCAAAAGCCAGTCGGACCGTGCGCACGCCGCAGCTTCGTCTAGCTCTCCAGTCCATTGCTCCTTCAGTACGAGCAATGAAACGCCGAGCAAACTGTTCAGCCAAGGCAGTTCTTTGGGGAACTGGAGCAAGTCGCTCATGCGAATACGTTGGACACTTTCCCGAATGATTCGCAGCTCTGCCGTCTCAACAAGAGTTCCATTGATAACCGGAGCGCTGGAAATGAACTCGGTCAGCTCCTCATGATGGAGCGGCATAAGGGCATAGTTCGCACGACGCAGCGCTGTCCTGGCTTCTAGGACCCTTGATCCAGAGAGCACCCCTCGCCGCCACAGGGTATCGAGTAGATCCACGGTCGTCAGTAACGGTTTGGTCGACGTCTCTGACGAGATCGAAAGATGTTGATTCAGGAATCGGTCGTCGCTGACGCCAGCCTCTGTGCTATCGATCAATTTCAGCAGGGCGACGGACGGATGCGCCAAAGCGCCTTTTGGCCCATCTTCGTTGTCGACTCGAATTGCTCTTCCAAGGCGAACCTTTCCGCTCTCAAGAGCATCCTTCAAATTGGCACGCAGTCCGTCCACAGTCCTGATGACCGCCGCACTACTTGCGTCATGTTTGATGAGCGCATGCGCCTCTTCAATTTCGCCTTGAGAAATGATTGCGGTAATTCCGGCGCGATGCAACTTCTGCAGGAGCCCGAGAAATCTCAGGTGAGAGACCGTGAGGTCGTCCAGATAGAGAATGGCTCCGTCCGCAATTTCAGTTCTTGACGGCCAGGGCCGTTCTCGCAATCTGAGATCTTCGCGGGCCTCGTTGGCCTCCTTTAGAGTAAGGACCCCCTTTTGCGCTAGCTTGTCCACCACATCCACTGCACTACAGAGATACGGCATAAATTCAGCAAGATCGGCTTCCTCTTTCATGAAGGTGCTGACCCTGTGAATGGGTCCACCGCGAACAACCAGCCGTTGCTTCTTGTCTGAATGGCTAGGGGCCGAAGCGTCAGCAAGCATCGCAGCCAGCGAGTCGCCAACCTCACTGATGAGGCCGTCGGGCGCATGCGAAGTACCGTCGAATGCGCACAAATGTTGATCCGAAACCATTTGCAAAAGGTCTCGGGCAGCAGCGACCCGGCTGGGCTGATGAAAGAGAATCCGTGCCTTCTCTTCCAACAGCCAGCCAAGCGTGTTGTGGGGGATGAAGATTCTGTCGAATGTCGAAATGAATAACCCGATGACTCCCAACAATTCAGCCGTTATCAGAGCCGTTGGGTCCATCGCAATCACGTTGGGGTCAAACGCTGAGGAAGCGCGTGCGCCACTCAGCGCATGAACTATTGGTCGTCGGCGAACGTCTGGTTCATCGACATTGCTGAGCGCCGGTGATAGGAAGAGAGTCAGAAGAGAACGGTTTAGGACTTGACCAAACGTGAATTGGGGAATCTCTCCTTTGGTGAGTAGATCCCTAGCACCTCCCGCACGCTTATCCCATGCTGGCTTTCTCTCAACGATCTCTTCAAGCGAGAGCTTCTGAATAAGTCCGTCGCCCGCCTGCTCTGATAGTGCAGCGCTCTGCTCCAGCCATTGAAAAGCTTCGCGGCCCTCTTCCCAGCCAGCGGAGACTGCTGCGTGATAGCAGCCCATCAGTGTTGCAGGGTCTCCCGTAGCCCTCCGTGCCGCGTCGCGCACGAGCTCCTGTCCACGGGCAGCGCCGATGAGCTGCGCCATCTGCCCAGCGCGGAGCAACTCCTTCGGCGTCCGCTCCAAGCGGTTGCTCCACTCGCTTTCGACAAAACCCTGCAGCGAATCCCAGTCCCCGGAGGCGACCGCCAGACTGACGTGCAGTTGACGCGCGACGGCTGAATCGTAAGTTTGACGGATGGCATTCAACTCCAGGCGCGCCTCATTGATGCTGCCTTGCTCGAAAAGGGTTTGAGCATAGAGCAGACGAGCTTGATCGTACTGAGTGGCTAGGTCTGCGTACTCAGCAAATACAGCCAACACTTCGTCCAAGCGCTCTTGGTTGTACAGCGCGACCACGTATCGATGCGCGTCAGCAAGATCGCCAGTCATGGCCAATAAAACCTTGCCGTACTCCGCGGTCTTTGCCCAATTGGTCGCCCCCTCATAAGCATCGACAAGGAGGCGCAGATCCACAACGGACTTGCTTGTTTCATAGGTCGCAAGTCGGCCGTCGATAGGATCGTTGCCAGCAACCTCTTCGAGCAGGCGGCGCAAGCGATCTTTCTCGTTTGGCGAAATACCTTTGCCTATCGCCTCCCGCAAGAGAGTTTCTGCTTGTGCGACCTGCCCTGACTTGGCGAGTGCCTCGATTTCAAAGAAATAGATACCCTTCCACTCAAGGTGCTCCACCAATTGCGCGCGATGCTTGTCAATGTACGCTGCTGCAGCGGCGGGACTTCCCTGTACGAAGGCAAGCGAGAAGCGAGCAACCGCGGCATCGGGGGAGGTTCCGCCACTCAGTGCCGTCTGGCGATCGACCTCCTTCTCGACCTGCGGTAGATCAATCTCGACTCCAAACTGAACAGCAAGATTCAGGCGTCGAAGGAGCACTGCCGGATCTCTCAGGCTGGTGATCAATTCAGTTCGGGCAGTCGCGACATGCTCAGGATCCCTAAGCCGAAGCCAGAGCGCTCGGTCACTTGCATCCCCCGCATGCGCAGGCATACCGAGTGCGGTGGCAGCCATTGCCAATCGATCATAGAGCTCCCCAGCGATTCTTCTATTATGAAGGCTGCCCGGATCACCGCGCAGTGGAACGGTCGCGGCGTTGCTGGGAATGTATTGACGCAGTAGCGTTCGTAGTTCATCCGGAATCACTTGTGCAAGATGGGCATCCGCTGTGAGCCTGAGAATCGCCGGTGATCGATCAAAGTCGCCGCCGGTCAGGGTGGTCGCAATTCGATACGCAATGTCCCATGCCCCTATGTCCAGCGCAGATCCGAGATGGAAGAACTTCGCATCGCTGTCTAGATCGGCGTCAGTCAAGCCAGCTTGCTGGAGCCAACTTTCAGCCTCTTCAAACCCTTTAGTCCTCAGGACACAGATGTAGGCGGCGCCGCGGCCCATTGGCGTGGTAATGCCGGCTAGCTCCCCCAAGCTTTCCGCAAGATTGCCACTACCTTGTTTCACGAACCCGCGCGCAATCGCAATCAATTCTTGGTTTGGGCTCGTGATGCTATCTAGTATTGACTGTGCCTCGGCAGGCGCGGTGGTCGCTAACAACCTTGCACACCACGCGAGTGCATCACTCTTTACAGCGCTGCTAGCCACGGCGAGAGCGCCGCTATCTAGGCTGACGGCCAATCGCCGCGCCTCATCTACCGTATTGACGCCTGCAAAAAATCGACATTTGCACAAGCGTTCCATTTGGTTCGCCACTTCGGCATCGATGATTGCCGTGTCCATAGCCGGCGCAAGCGGTCTGCTTTCCACTGTGCGCTTGAATGCCTCAAGCGCCCGAGTTTGCTCCTGGCTTTGTGTTGTGAGTTGCTTGAGTTGGCTAGTGTTGCTTTCGATCACTTCTGCCATCCGAGCCACGCGCGGGACGGCAAAAGGGCGAGCTATGAACTCCTTGAGGTGAAGATATACATCTGCTTCGCGGCTACGAGGTTTACAAATGGTCGTATGACTTTCATCGACAGTGATCGATAGCTCTGGTAATCCAGGGTCAGCGCTATCCGACCAAACGACCTTTCCAAGCGTCTCGGGGAGATTGAACCCGAACAGACGTTCTGGGCACCCCTCGGCTAACACAAGATGCTCGATGCCATTGTCTTGGCTCTTCGTTCGATACCATCGGTTGAGCTCTTTTAGTTGTGGACTGCCTAGAAGTAGATCTCGAGTTGCGGCTGAAGGTCGCAGCCAGAATACGCGAAGCGAGGTTGCGATGTTCGCCAGGAGGGCCCCTCTATGCGGCGTGCCCAAGAAAGCAATGCGCCTAACGCGCAAGAGAAAATCCTCAGCCCGCCTATCGCTCGCGGCATCACGATCAGCGCTCCGGAGCAGTTGCTCCACGACAAGTCCACCAAGGCTATGCGCGACAAAGACGATATTTCCCTTTGCCAGGCGGGGTTCCAAAAGCAGGCGGGCAAGGATGTTGTCCGCCCGATCAGCCAGCGTCAGCGCGATGCCCCCCCAGTTGGTTTTTGGAGCAGGATAGCCAACCAGCCATATGCCAAGACCTGCGATGTCCTCAGACAACCAGCCTGGCCACAGTACTGGTGGCTTTGATGCCGTAGAGGTCCAAGTGGCCTTAATGTCACCCGAAAGTCCGTGCACAAAAATGACATGAGTTTCGGCATCAGCATGGTTGCCGAAGATAGATTGGAGTTCAGCCAGAATTAGCCCCCATGGTCGTTATTTGATGTAATCCTACGCGAAGCTAAGGTACACCACAGTAAATCCGTAGCTGATCGGGTGATCACGAAGTTTGTACGCCAGCCATTCCTTTGGCCCATGTCCGATGCAGGTGAGTCTCCATGAAGCATGTACGCTCCTGGCCGAAGGATAGTGAGAACCTCCGTTGGCCCCACAGTCCAGCACGCGGTCTCGAAATATCTTATCCTTCGCCAGCACTCAATGACTGCTCAGCGAAAGACAGCGTGAGTACGACCGGTGGAGATGAGCGGTAGCATTCGCTGCACTGCCGCATCTAGGCTGACAGCTGACCTTTACCCATCGACCTTTCAGCGACCACTCTCGACTGAGGACCTGAGATTGGGAAGCCATCCGTCTCAACTAACATTGGTTCGCCGAGCACCGCGAAGCTGGCAAACTTCACCCGTTGAGAATCGCTGGGCTCAGTACTTTGGCTGGAACCGTTGACGGGATCGAAGCCTCGTATCAAGCTTGAAAAGCTCAGGCCTTGCCATTGGACAACGCCCGCGATTCAGCTCGGCACTCCAGCGAATCAACTTACGTGGTTGACAAAAGTGGGTCTGAAATCAGCTAAGCCAGATCGACGGCAGCTACTCGTCCACGTCGTCGAACACACTCTTGCTCTTCGTTGTAGTGGGCGTTGCCTGTACAGCCTCCTCAGCCGCCAGCTTCTCATAAGGCTTCTCCTCATAGCGCTCGTTCAATTCCCGTTCGGCTTCTTCGACAAGCTTTCGCAGAGTCGTAGCCTCGGCTTGTTGGTCTTCGTCAAATAGCTCATCCCATTCGATGAACTCCAGTGTTCTATCAAAATCATAGAAGACTTCGGATGGATCAGTTTCAGCATCCCACTCGCTCTTCAGATCTTCAATTAGCTGTGGACCATTTGTTAGCACATCAAAACCGATGTTGAGTGCGGCAGATTGGTATTCCGTGTCGGTAAGTAGCGCCCTGAAGGCCGATGACTCGAGCGATTTACACGAACGATCTTGCTTACACATTTGCACGATCCGAGCGGCGAGAGGCTGCCGTACGCCCTCTTCTAGGAGCCCGGCACGATTCAGCTTTCCCAGTACTCCGAGGCCACTGTCATAAGTAGCTATGTGAGATGTCGGAATTAATTCAGCGATGTTCTTGTCTTTGAAGTGGATAGCAATGAACTCCGCCGAGCATCGGCTGCTTAAGAAGACGAGCTTTGGATCCTGCCATGAGTGGCTTGCAGGCTTGTAGTCATTCAAACGCTTTGCAACTATGTGGTATCGCGAGGACGGAACAACGATTTTGACGCCTTGGATCGATGTTTCTCCGCAGGTCACCTCCTTCAACATTCGCTCAGTGGTCACCCCTGCAAGATAGACATCTATTAGTTCCGGATTCCGGCCCACCATCGTCGCGTACGCATCACGGATCGTCGGATGGCGAAAAGTCCAGTGCGAGCCTGAGGAGTCGATGACACGCTTTAGCAGGGAGTCGTCCAAGCTGGCTAGTGCGGACTTCACTTCTCCAATGGTGACACCCAGAAATTCGAGCACACTGGCTACATTGGAATCCACTGTCAGAGGTATCGACAGCTTCCCGGCGGCGATGAAGACCAATCCCAAAGCTGCCTTTTCGGAAGCGGCAAGTGCGTCCACCACGTCGAGAAGAACTTGTACCGGTTCCGCAAAGAAGTTTAGGACTCCTGCTTCGTTTGCGACCATCCTTTTGGTGAACTTCGGGTTGGCAAACCGTCTCGATATCTCTGGCAAGAACTTCGGGACTTTGGCGGCGGCTTCCAAAAAAGGCTTCACGCGTGTCTTGAAATCGCGTGGCTGCGAGCCAGATTTCAGGTGGTTGTAGAGAATCATCTCTCGTTCGGCCTGCGTCAGTTCTTCGACCCTGATCAACACGCGACTGTCATCGAATAGTTCAAAGGCACTCAGCTTCAGATCTCGCTTGGCTGCGGCAAATATGTAATCGCGCGAAGTAAAGACAACTCTCGCGCCGGCTTTGATCGCTGCTTTGAGCTTCGTGAGGTGCAGATTCCACTCTCCGGCACGAGACGCGTCATACTGCGTAGCTCCAAATGCGTCGTCGACCCACAAGAACTGTCCGGGGTCTTCTGGGTTCCAGTGCTTTGTGAAGTCTGTGGGACTGCTGACCATGATCGTCTGTAATCCCCACTCGTCGGCGGCGGAGAGTGCCATTAGATTTGAGATCATGGTCTTTCCACTGGCGGGTTCACCAATAAGCAGAACGAATCCGTGCTCTTGGAGCGCATGAGCACACTTCCGATACGCAGATGTCGGCACAAAGCAACCCAAGTCTGGCGCAATGGAGTCGAGGACCTCTCGAGCTTGCGCATATGCCTGATGGGTGATGATCTGTGTCAAGTCACCTAGGCCATAAATCCGCGGCACAAGCCTTCTCAGGCGAGGATTGAGGGCAATGGTCTGGTTCAACCATTCGGCGCCATACACAAAGGCGCGCTTTGCTCCTGCGTTGATAAACCTTTTCTCGAGGTCGGCCGCAACGTCTGCTGGCACCGAATAGTTCGTCACCAGAAAGTAGGTATCGCACAGCCCTTCGGCCGCAAGGCGAGTGACCTTCTTAAATTCGCCGTTGACGACGCTGACGCTCAGAGTCTTCGAGACCTTACTGGTGTGCTTACATTGAACACAGTAGCTACCGTAATGCGTTTCCGTAGTACCTGCTGGTGACCAAATGCCCTTGAATGCGGCGTCACGACCGCCGTCGACGCCTTCCGCAAAAATTTGTAGCGTTTGGCCGAGGATGTCTCGAAACACACACGTCACAAGATCTTCGAAGGCTTTCCAGCCAAGGATATGCAGCTCGAAAGTGGGTATCGTCATATTCGTTCTTTGGAGTTCAGCTAGATGTTACGGCTTGCCCAATGGCCACTGGACCAGCTTTCGTCCCCATCTCTCGTAGCTCACGAGGATGATGTCCGCTTTCAGACCCAGAGCAGGCTATCGGGCGTTACTGGTGAGCGGCGGTTCCCGCTGCGAAGCCGACTTCAAGCTGATCCAAAACGCTCGGCTTTGGCTTGCTCATAGTCGACCGACATCAGACTGGACTGCCCGTAGACGAAAGTCGTCTACGGGCAGTCCTGAGTTGAGTGAGAGTTGAAGTGTCTCATGCACCCTACAGCCCTTGACAAGCAGCTGAACCGGATTCCGGTTTACCCCTTGGTTTACCCCTCAGCCCCAAACGCCCTCTGGCAAAGAAGAACGGGCTACGGCATTTCTGTTGTAACCAGTTGATTTCATTGAGAATAAATGGTCGGCGTGGCGGGATTCGAACTCGCTACCCCTTGCACCCCATCCAGCTTGCGATGGATGAGCGACACCAGCGTCAAGATGTCGAGCGCATCTTGTTCTGACATGGGCCAATTCGTCTTTGGGGCATGCGCTAAGGGATTACGCACGGCACCGAACAACCCGATCAGCAGGTTCGCAAACCCTCGTTGCTCGCTCTTTTCCGACTCAGTACTCAATGGCCCCAAAGCCAAGATTGGCTGCTGGCCCGCGAACGCCTTGTTCACCAAGTCGGCACCATCGCTGGTCAAGCCCGACAGTGTGCGAATCCGCTCGGCGACGCCCTTGCTTGCCTCGAAGACCGCATGAAAATAGTTTTCGTCCAATAGCTCGGCGCGGCAATAGTTCAAGACCTCTGGATGGACGACGCGGCTTTCGAGCGCCGCCTTGAGACGGCCGGCACGCGCGCGGGCCGCATCCAGCGTCGCAGCCTTGTCGGCATACGCCACTCTGCCATCGTCAAGCACACAAAAGCCTGAGAACGCCAGTACGACATTGAGTTCATCGCGCAACCAAGCAAATGCTCCAGGATCGCGCGTGAAGCTCACTGGTTTCATCGCGCGGTTGATGAACATGATCAGGTGGTTGCCTCGCTGCTGCCTGTTCTGTACCTCAGCAAGTGCGTTGAACAACCGCTTCCACTTCGTCATACTTGGCGATGGGTCGGACACTTCCATGTCTTGCAGCAACCTTCCGATCTGCGTGCCGCTCAGGCCACGCTCGGTGTCGGCAAGCACGCGGCAGGCGGCTTCAAGGTGCTGCGAGCTGAACGGGGGAATTTGCGCCGCCATTGCCAAACTCCCTGTGTCTATCGAACGACGACATCGAACGGTGCATGCACCGAGCGAAATGTGGTGAGGATGCGGTCGCGGGCATCATCCAGTTCGTCGGCCACACAAGCACTGAGAATGTACGTAGGGCAGTCCGCCTTGCCGCATCCGCAATGCCTGATCTCACCCTCTCGGAGGCGAGAGACGAAGATGCGGCGTAGTTCATCGACCTGGCGCACAACTTGGGCCAGCACCTTGCGAACATGCTGGTCTCTAATGTGATGGATCGACGGTATGCGTCGGATTTCGGTGCCTTCGCGCGTGCGCCACGCGCCGGTATTGAGTGCCCCGATCGTGTCTTCCACGGCCTGCTGAAAAGCCGGCAGTGAACTTTCCTGCCGAAATGGCGTGCGAAAAGCGGGCCGGTCGAACACTGCGGCCATGAGGCCCAGCGATTCCGCGTCGGATAGATCAGGGAAGTCGTCAGCGAACTTGCGGATTTCAGCTTCGGCTTCAGGGAACTCGACGCCCTGGACAAAGCGGTGCAAAAGGTATTCGCCACGCAGGCGCAGGTTCTCCTCGAACTCAACGCTCGACCAGATCGTCACATGCGCTACGCCGAGTGCGGCGGCGGCGTTGTTAATCCGTCCCCTGGTGGCATCGGAAACAGCACCGCGGCAGACGAACTTGAACGCATCCGGCTTGCCGCCAGCAACTGCGACAGCCTTCTCCATGTCGGCTTTGGCTTTTGCCAGGGTCAGCGCATCACGATTCGCGCACTGAATGACTGTCTTGCGTGCAGGTCGATCATCAAACTCCTCAATGCCGAAGATGTCTCTCCCCTGGTCGCCTCCCGATTGGCCATGCCAGATCAGGTCACGCCAGCCAGCGCGAACGTGATACGCAAAAACAAGGCGTTCAAATTGAACGCCACTGTAGTCTTCAAAGTGAATTGGGTGAGCGGTACTCGCCATAGTCAATGGGCATCAAACGGCATGTGCCGAGGGCGACGAAGCCAGCGGCTGCACCGCTAAGCGCAGTCCCATCACCTTGAGGATAGCGGTCAGGCTGTTCAGGGCTGGATTGCCTTTCGGCGACAGTGTGCGGTAAAGCTGCGTCGGATTCAGGTGCGCTTGTTCAGCCACCACCTGCACGCCACCTACCGCCTGCGCGACCTGGCGCAGCGCGATCATCAGCTCGGCTTGGTCTCCATCGGCCAGGATGCTATTGATGACTTCGAGCGCCAGCGCCGGATCGCTGCGGTACAGCTCGGCCATCGCTTCGTCATGGGGTCTGCTTCTCATCATCCAATCTCCGTTGCCAGTCCTGCCAATAGCTCACTGCGCGGTCTATGTCCGCATCCTGCGTGCGCTTGTCGCCGCCACACAGCAGCAGCACCAGCCGCTGGCCCGCCTGCCCGTAATACACCCGGTAGCCCGGCCCCACGTCGATGCGCAACTCCCACACGCCATTACGACAGAATTTGTGATCGCCGAAGTTGCCTTGCTCGACGCGGGCCACGCGCCGGATGACCGCCACCTTGGCCTGCGCATCGCGCAAACGACGCAACCAGTCGATGTAGAGATCCTTCTGCCCGTCGGCCGTCAGGTAGTGCTCGATTTGGTACGGCATTATTTTCGTTTATAGACGAATAAAAGTCAATAACAGCGGGCGACGGGTAGGCATCCGAATTGTCGTGATGGCATCACGACAATTCTCAGAGGATAAATTTCCGAGACACTGTCTAGGATTTTCGGCACCGGACAACTCATGCCGCCGCCGAAGCCGGTACCTCGCCCGACCCTTGTCCGGTGCGCTTTCCCGCCACCACCGTCTTGCGCCGGTTCGCCACCAGCTCGGCGGCCTGCCGCACTGGCGCATCTTCGGTATGGACGTAGCGCATGAACATGGCCACGGTCTTGTGCGCCGTCAGCGCCATGCCCACCTTCACCGGAATCCCCGAGTTGGCAATGTCGGTCGCCGAGCGGTGGCGGATGCCATGCGTACCGACATGCTGGGCTCCGGCCGCTTTCAGAGCCCGGCTCCAGCCGCCGTAGTACTCGCCCTCGGTAAGGTGCTTGTCCGGGTCGTTGGGCGACGGCAGGACGTAGGGGCAACCGTCCCGGCGCGGAGCGGTCGAGAGCAGCCGGTAGGCTTCCTCGCTCATGGGCTTGGACATGCCACCGGTCTTGCTGTCGGGCCAGGCCACGCGGCGGTTATCCAGATCGACCCAGGCCCATTCGAGGGCGATGATTTCCGAGCGGCGGGCCGCGAACTCGAATTGCAGCCGGATCGCCAGGGGGATGGTGTAGTGCTCCAGCCCTTCGGCCTCCAGGTGATCCAGGTGGCGGAACAGCTTGCCCATGTCCTCGTCGCTGATGAGGTGGGTGGCCTTACCGTTGGGGTACATCGGGACATGACGGCACGGGTTGGTGCCATCCGGCCGGTAGCCCCATACCTCGGCCAGGTTGAACATCTTGCGCAGGACGCTGAACGTGTGGTTCGCGTCCGCGGGCTTGTGGGCCATCTTCTTCATGGCCGCAGCTACATCCAGACGCTTGATGTCCTGCACCTTCATGCGGCCCAGCAGCGGGATGATGTTGTTGTTGATGGTCTTCCAGTAGCCTTTCTGCGTGCTGGGCTTGTTGCGCTGCTTGGAGTGATCCTCCATGAACTTCGTGCACAGCTCCTTGACCGTGGGAGCGGTGCGCGCCACCGCCTTGTCGGCGGCCGGGTCGCCGCCCCGGCGCACCTGGGCCAGCCACTCCTGCGCCAGCGCGCGGGCCTGCTCGACGGTCAATTCCCCGAATAGGCCCAGGGCGGGCTTGCGCCGCTCCCCGCCGTTCGTGCGGTACTGGAGCATGAACACCTTGCGGCCCGCTGGTGTAATCTTGCACAGGAAGCCGGGCACCAGAGTGTCCCGCAGTTCGACGGCCTGCGCCTCGGGTTGCGCCGTCTCGACGGCGGTTTTGGTGAGTTTGATTTTTGCCACGATGACTCCTCAAAGACCCGTTTTTCAGGGGCCACATGGGAGCCATGCGGTCGCCTGTCGGGTCGGGTTTCAGAAAGCACCGGCATATGATGAACTCGCCTAAGTTATTGATAAACCTGCTGTATCTGGCTTCGGCGTAGTCCAGCGAAATGCGGTACTGATGTCATCGTGAAATGAAAAATGACCCCCACGCATGCTCACTGCGTGTAGCCGCTGCCCACCGAGGAGGCGCCTTTTCATCTTGGGGCGGCCCGGCGATGAAAAACACCTACATGCGATGGACCGCGCTGGCACTTGCCATGGCCTGTGCCAGCGCGGCGCAGGCACAGCCGGCAGGATCGGCTGGGGGGGCGGTGAAAATCGCCTTCATCACCGACATGTCGGGGCTGTACTCCGACTTCGATGGCCGGGGCGGGCTGGAGGCCATCCGCATGGCGGTGGCCGATTTCGGCGGCGAAGTGCTGGGCCGCAAGATAGAGATCATCGCGGCAGACCATCAGAACAAGGCCGACATCGCGTCCAGCAAGGCCAGGGAATGGTGGGACAAGGAGGGCGTTGACCTCATCGTCGCCGGCTCCAACTCCGCGGTGTCGCTGGCGCTCAGCAACCTGTCCCGGGACAAGAAGAAGGTCTTCATCAGCGCCGGCGCCGGCGCCGATTCGCTGACGGAGGAGGCGTGCCAGCCCTACATGGTGCGCTATACCTATGCAACCGCGGCGCAGGCGCGCGGAACCGCAGCGGCGCTGGTGGGGCAAGGCCACAAGGACTGGTACTTCCTCACCGCCGACTATGCCTTCGGCCACTCGATGGAGCAGGCCGGCATGAACGTGGTCAAGGATTCCGGCGGCACGGTGGTGGGCGCGATCCGCCACCCGCTGAGCACTTCCGACTTTTCCTCGTACCTGATGAAGGCGCAAAGCTCAGGGGCCACGGTGCTGGGGCTGGCCAACGGTGGCGGCGATACCATCAATGCGATCAAGACGGCCAAGGAGTTCGGCATCGACAAGAAGATGCACGTCGCCGCGCTGATGGCCTTCATCACCGACATCCACAGCCTGGGCCTCGCCACGACGGGCGGCATGTACCTGACCGAGGGCTGGTACTGGGACATGAGCGAAGGCTCGCGCGCATTCGCCCAGCGCTTCTACGACAAGCAAAAGAAGATGCCCACGACCTTCCAGGCGGGCGACTATTCGGCGGTCACCACCTACCTCAAGGCCTTGCAGAAAGCGGGCTCCACCGATGCCGACAAGGTCATGCAGGCGCTCAAGTCCCAGCCCATCGACGATATGTTTGCCAAGGGCTATATCCGCGCCGACGGCGCCATGGTGCACGACATGTACCTGATGCAGGTGAAGCAGCCCGCCGAGTCGAAGAAGCCCTGGGACTACTACCGGATCGTTGCAACCATCCCGGGCGAAAAAGCCTATGCGCCCACCAAGCAAGGCGTGTGCCCGCTGCTCAAGTAGGGCGCCTGGAAACCAGCAGGAGAGTTGATGTGGAGAATGGAAATCTGATCAATGGCAACTGGATGGGCTCGGCCGAAGTGCTGCGCAGCCTCAACCCATCGGATACGCGCGAAGTCGTCGGCGAATATGCCTGCGCCGATGCGCAGCAGATGGCGCAGGCCGTGCAGGCGGCCCGCGCGGCGCAGGCGCGCTGGCAGAGCACCACGACGCAGATGCGCTCGGACTTTCTGCAGCGCGTGGCGATCCAGATGTTTGCCGAGAAGGACGAGCTGGGGCTGTTGGTATCGCGGGAGGCGGGCAAGACCCTGGCCGAAGGCCAGGGCGAGGTGCTGCGGGCGGCGCAGATCTTCCAGTTCTTCGCCGGCGAATGCCTGCGCTATGGCGGCGAAAGCCTGCCCTCGGTGCGGCCCGGCATCGAGGTGCAGGTCAGCCGCCATCCTGTCGGCGTGGTCAGCCTGATCACGCCCTGGAACTTTCCCATCGCGATCCTGGCGTGGAAGATGGCCCCGGCGCTGGCGTTCGGCAACACGGTGGTGCTCAAGCCCTCCGAATACACGCCCGGCGTAGCCCATGTCCTGTTCCGCATCCTCGAGAGCCAGGGCCTGCTGCCGGGCGTGGCCAACCTGGTCAACGGCAAGGGGGCCGACGCGGCCCAGAGCCTGCTCGGCGGAGTCGACGCGGTGTCCTTCACCGGCAGCGTACGCACCGGTCGCAGCGTGGCGCAGGCGGCCATGGGCGGGATGATCCGGGTGCAGCTGGAGATGGGGGGCAAGAACCCGCTGGTGGTGCTCGACGATGCCGATCTCGACGTGGCCGTGGAGTGTGCGCTCAACGGCGCCTTCTTCTCTGCCGGGCAGCGCTGCACCGCGTCGAGCCGCCTGATCGTGGGCGAGAAGATCCACGACCGCTTTGTCGAGGCGATGTCGCAGCGCATGCGGCAGCTCAAGGTCGGCAGCAGCCTGGACAAGCAGACGCAGATCGGGCCGGTGATCAACCAGGCTCAGCTCGACAAGGTGCTGCAGTACATCCAGATCGGGCGGGATGAGGGCGCCGAGTTGGTCGAGGGCGGCGGTATTGCGCAATGCTCCACGCCGGGCTACTTCGTGCAGCCCACGCTGTTTGCGCGGGCCGGCAATGGCATGCGCATCAGCCAGGAGGAGATTTTTGGCCCGGTCGCCGCGGTGATCCGCGTGAGCGGCTATGACGAGGCGCTGGCAACCGCCAACGACACGCCCTACGGGCTGTCCGCCGGCATCTGCACCACCTCGCTGCGCCATGCCCACCATTTCCGCCAGCATGTGAAGAGCGGCCTGGCCATGGTGAATCTGCCGACCGCCGGGCTGGACTACCATGTCCCGTTTGGCGGCACCAAGGCATCCAGCTATGGGCCGCGCGAGCAGGGCCGGCACGCGGTGGAGTTCTACACCGTCGGCAAGACGGCCTACATGGCGTATTGACCACTACCGATCACGAACAGGAGGCAAAGACAATGGCGGAAAAAATTGGTTTCATCGGCCTGGGCCGCATGGGCAAGTCCATGGCGGCGAACTTGCAGAAGAAGGGCTTCCAGCTCCAGGTGAGCGATCTCAATGCCTCCGCGGTGCAGGCGCTGGTCGAGCTTGGCGCGCAGGCTGCTTCGATCCAGGAGATCGCGCAGGGCTGCGCCATCGTCATCACCATGCTGCCGTCCTCGGTCGAGGTCGAGCAGGTGGCCCAGGGCGAGGACGGCATTTTCGCCAACGCCCGGCCGGGCACCATCCTGATGGACATGAGCACCATCGACCCGCTGGCGACCGACCGGCTGAGCCAGATGGCCGGCGCCCGCGGCATGAGTGTGGTCGATGCGCCGGTGGGGCGGCTCGCGGAGCATGCCGACCGGGGCGAGTCGCTGTTCATGGTGGGGGCCAGCGACGGCGATTTCGCCAAGGTCAAGCCCTTGCTGGAGGCGATGGGCACCGCGATCTACCACTGCGGCCCCGTCGGCACGGGCGGCCGTACCAAGCTGGTGAACAACTATGTCGCCGTCACCCTGTGCCAGGTCAATGCCGAGGCGTTGGCGCTGTCGCAGCGCTTCGGCCTGGACATCACCAAGACGCTGCAGGTGCTGTATGGCACGTCTGCCAGCAATGGCCAGCTGCGCATGAACTTTCCCAACAAGGTGCTCATCGGCGATACCTCGCCGGGCTTCACGATCGACCTGGCCCACAAGGACTTGTCGCTGATCGTATTGGCCGCGCATGCCGCGCGGGTGCCCATGCCGGTCGCCGCCGCGGTGCACGAGTCGTTCAGCCTGGCCCGGGCCAGCGCGTTCGGCAGCATCGACTTCTCGGGAATCGCCGACGTGGTCTGCGAACTCGCGAAGATCGACAAGCCCAGGGTACCGCAGGGCTGGAAGGCGGGCTGAGCCTTGCAATGCCGCTGGCCCGGGCATTGCCGCCGCCGGGGATAATGCGCTGGACCACGCTGGGCATTGGCGAACGCGACCTGCGGGTGTACGAGGTGACTGAGCGCCGGGCTTGAACCATGCCGGCGAGTGTCGAGTTCTGGTGCGATGCCGTCATGCCCATGTGGAATGCCGCCGCACCAGGTGCATGCCTGCAAACCCGAGGCCGGTGCGCCGTGAAACTACCAGATGCAGCACCTGGATGCCGGCTGGGTGCAGGCGCTGCGGTGCAGCCACTTGCCGCAGTATGCCGGCGGGGTGTACGTCAGCACCAGCGCGGAGGTGAATGCGCACTTTTGCGCACTGAACCGAATGGCACTTACTTTAGCGAGTTCGTGGGGCATGTCCGTGTATTCGCGGGTGTTCGCGTGCAAGTGCCCGAGGCTCTTTGAGTCAAGGATAGGATTTAGGTCGTCGCTTTCGCATGCGAGGCTCCTGGCGGCCAGGGCGATTGGCCACCGTACGCTGCGCGATGAGCTCGAACAGTGCGTTGTGGCTTGCCGTGGCTGACAAATCCCTGGCACTCCATTCGCTGCATAGCTGCACGGTGTGTTTGAAGCTCAGCGAGCAGTGGATCCACTGCAGCGTGACGGGCTGCCTGCGCCATCAGTAGCCGGATCACGTTGTAGGCCAGCAGGTGGACCCATAGTTGCTTGATATTCATCTCCAAGCTGTGGCAATCGAGCACATCCATACCCATGCTCGTCTTGATATTGCGCAGATCAAACTCCACGTTCCAGCGCTTGGCGTACAACTGCGAGAGTTGTTCTTGACTGACCTCTCGTGCATCGAGCAGGCTGGTGACCACTATCCTGTGCTGGCGTTTGGACTCACGCAGCATCAACTGCTCAGGAAACGCCTGATACTGCTGGCGAGTCATCCAGTTGGGACGGTGCGCCGGCTTGGACCAGCTCACTATGTGATCGCACTTGCCCAGGGACTTGCCTCGCCGAAAGTCGGTATGTCGCGCGCCATGCTGCTGCATGACGATATCCACTTCTGCGGCCAGCATCGTGGCAATCAACCAGTAGTTGCAGTACAGCGCATCGGCCAGCACCACGTCGCGCGCACTGAAGGTGCCGTGCGGATCGCGAAGCAACGCCAACTTACCCGTGTCCTTGCCTGCATAGGGCCCCACGGCTGACGGCGGCCCAGATTCCGGCTGTTTCATAGGTTGGCAGCAAGCTGATGGCAATCCAGGGGTAAACCCTGTTGTTTCTTGAGTTGGATTGATCGCAAAATTTGGTCATGCCAAATTGGTTTTACCAATTTGGTCTATCCAATTTGATGATGAATACCAACTCCTCTCACATGCACAGTGACAGTGCCCAGCTTTTGTCGCGAATGCTCCCTTTCATCCGCGAACGGGGCTATGAGCCTGGCGAGCGCATTCCTTCCGAGCGCGAGCTGTCAGAGCGCTTCGGCGTCAGTCGCGGCTTGCTGCGCGAGGCGTTGTCTGCTCTTGAGGCCTTGCGTGTCGTGCAGCGCAGGCCCCAGTCAGGTATCTACCTGCGCGATGTGGCGCGCGAAGCCTCGCTGGACATGCTGGTGGTCGAGTCCGAGTTGGGCATGCCAGCCTCTCCGGATGACGTCAAGGATCTGAACGAATTCCGCTCCATGCTTGAGATTCAGTCGGTCCAACTGGCTTGCATTCGGCGGACCGATGCGGACATCGCGCTGATCGACGAGATCCTGGCCGTCTCCAATGCCCGGCATGCGGCCGGACAGTCGCTCAGCGAGGAAGACGCGCGTTTTCACATTGCGTTGTGCTCCGCCAGCGGCAACAAACTCATCCAACGCGCTGCAAACTCTTTCTGGCTGGCGTCCCGTGCACGCCGGGAGCGCTACTTCAGCGACCCAGCCAATGGGCGCCGCTCCATTGCTCAGCACACGGCCTTGCGCAATGCGGTGGCTGCCGGCGAAGCGGCGCGGGCCTTGGACATCCTGCAGGATCATCTCGGCAACGTGGAACGCTTCTGGCTCGGCCAAGTCGAGGCGGACGTGCTGCGCACGAAGTGAGTTTGCAATGCTGGTTGATCTCATCCGCACTTCGGCCGTGGGCGATCGGCCCGCTGTCTTGCTGACGCAGCCGATCGAGCCACGGCAGGCAGAGCGACTGGCTGCCCATGCGCAAGTCCGTGTGGCGAGCGCTGTAGACGGCGAAACCCTGTGCCGCGAAGCCGCAGGTGTGAGCGTGGTGGTTGTGCGCGATCCGCTGCCCGAGCGCCTGTTCGATGAAGCACGCAGTTTGCGTGGCGTTGTTCGCCATGGCGCTGGTTTGGACATGATTCCAGTTGCGGCGGCTAGCCGCGCCGGGGTGGCCGTGGCCAATGTGCCCGGTGCAAATGCCAGCACCGTGGCCGAGTACGTCGTTGGTCAGATGATTGCTTTGGCCCGTCGGCTGGGAGCCATCGATGCCATGCTGCGCACGCAGGGCTGGCCGGCGGCGCGCGGGATGGCCGACAGCGGCTTGGATCTGTGCGGCAAGACGGTGACCATCGTGGGCATGGGTGCCATCGGCAGGGCGGTGGCCCGCATTTGTGCCCTGGGCCTGGGCATGCGGGCCCTGGGGGTGCGGCGCACGCCACCGGCGAACGAAGACCGATGCTGCGAATACCTCTCGTTGGAAGATGCGCTGCCCCAGACCGATTTCCTGGTGCTGGCATGCCCGTTGACGGCCGAGACGCGCGGTCTTGTCGATGCGGCATGCTTGGAGCGCATCAAGCCGGGAGCGAGGCTGATCAATGTCTCGCGCGGCCCTGTGGTGTGCCAATCCGCGCTGGTGCAAGCGCTAGAAGCCGGGCAGCTGGCGGGCGCTGCGCTCGATGTCTTCGAGTCCCAGCCCTTGCCGGCTGGCTCGCCGTTGCCGAGGCTTCCCAATGTCTTGCTGTCTCCACACATGGCTGGCATCACCAGCGACAGCATGCAGCGCATGAGCGAGATCGCCGTCGACCAAGTGCTGGAAATTCTCCGCGGTCGGCTGCCTCGCCATTTCGTCAACCCCGATGCGCAGGAAGCGATCTTCCGGCGCTGGTCTCAACTTCCGCTATGAAAATCAAGAGCATCAAGGCCTGCTGGCTGCATGTCCCCATTCCCTATGAGAAGCAGCACGTGTCCGATTTCGGCCGTGTCGCATCGTTCGACTCCGTCCTGGTGCGCATCGAGACCGAGGATGGCCTGGTTGGCTGGGGCGAAGCGAAGGAGGAGGTCGGCAGCGAAGGTAACAGCCATGGCGTCGTCGCCATCATCAACCACAAGTTCGGCCCCGCGCTGGTGGGAGAAGATGCGCGTGACATCAATCGCCTGTGGGAGCAGATGTACAGCGGCTGCCGTGGGCACTATGCCCTGCAGCACGGCCACGTGTTTCCCATCATGGGCCGCCGCGGCGTGTCCATTGCCGCCATCAGCGGCATCGACATGGCGCTGTGGGATCTGTTGGGCAAGCATCTTGGTCAGCCGGTGTGGCGGCTGCTTGGCGGACGCAAGGCCGAACGCATGCAAGCCTACGCCTCGGGCGGGTGGGCCGATGCCGACCACATTGGCGAGCAGTTGCTGGGCTATGTACGGCGCGGGGGATTCCGCGCGGTGAAGATGCGCGTCGGCGTGATCGATGGCGATCCGATCCATTCGGCCCGCCGTGTCATCGCGGCGCGCGAGGCTCTGGGCCCTGACATCGGCCTGGCCTGCGATGCCCATGGTACCTACACGGTGGCCGAGGCCAAGCGGTTCTGCCGGCTCGTCGAAGACTGCAACCTGCTGTGGTTCGAGGAGCCGGTCACGGCTGACGACAAGCGCGGCATGGCCGAAGTGCGCGCATCCACTGCGATTCCGATTGCCGCTGGCGAAAGCGAATTCAACCGCTTCGATTTCCGCGATCTTGCCGAGCTTCGCGCCGCTGATGTCTTCCAGCCCGATTTGGCCATCTGCGGCGGCATCACCGAAGCGATGCGTATTGGAGCGATTGCTTCGGCATGGAACATCAAGCTTGCTCCGCATTTGTGGACTGGCGCGCTGGCGTTTTCTGCGGGCATGCAGGTGGCTTGCGCCTCGCCTGCAGGCTGGCTGCTGGAGTACTCGGTGGGCGCAAATCCACTGCTGCAGGAGCTGGCGCAGGAGCAGTTCGGCGTGAGCGACGGGCTGATCGATATCCCCGATCGCCCGGGCCTGGGCATCACGATCCGCGAAGACTTCGTGGACCGCTATACGGTGGCTTGATCCGCGCGCCGCCCAACAGATCGAAAGGAATACAAGACACATGAGCATGAAGATCGAGAGCGTCACGGCCTTTGCGATGACCTATGAATTTCCCAAGGGCAGGACTGTGCCCATGGGCATCGGCAATGCCCAGAAGCGCGATGTGATCGTGGTGCGCGTTCGCACCAGCGACGGCATTGTGGGCTACGGGGAATCCCATCCCGGGCGCAGTCCGGGCGCGGTGGCCAGCCTCATCAACAATACGCTGGGCCCGCTGGTGAGCGGCATGGAGGCTTGTGACACTGTGGGCGTGTGGTCTCGGGTGCAGCGCATGCAGCTGTCCAGCCATGGCCTTGGCGCGGCCTCGGCGATTGCGTTGAGCGGAATCGACATTGCGCTGTGGGATGTACGCGGCAAGGCTGCCGGCATGCCACTGTACCGGTTGCTCGGCGGCTCGCGGCGGCGCGTCAAGGCCTATGCCGGCGGAGTGGCGCTGGGCTATCAGGCGCCATCTGCGCTCGCTGAGGAGGCCGCAGGCCATGTGGCCCGTGGCTACCGCGCCGTAAAGCTGCGGGTGGGCGATACCGTGGAGCGGGATCTCGAACGCATCCGTGCGGTACGGCTTGCACTGGGCGGCGAGATCGAGATCCTCGTCGACGCCAACACGGCCTATACCCTGGCCGACGTGCGCCGCGTGCTGCCCGCGCTGGAGGAGTTGCAGGTTGGCTGGCTTGAAGAGCCCTTTGCCTGCCAGGACTTCGCTTCATACCGGGCTGCGGCGCAGATCAGCCAGCGCGTGCCACTGGCTGCTGGAGAGAACCACTACACGCGCTTCGAGTTCGCGCGCATGTTGGAAGACCGCGCAGTGCAGGTATTCCAGCCAGATTTGTCCAAGACCGGCGGCGTTACCGAAACCCAGCGCATTGCTGCGCTGGCTTCGGCATGGCGTATTCCGATCCACCCGCACAGTTCCGCTGGCGGGATCAACATGGCCAGCACCGTCCATCTTCTGTCGGCCATCGACAACGCCGGCTACTTCGAGGCTTGCGTGTCGCAACTCAATCCGCTTCGCGACATGTTCGGCACGCCGTTCGAGATTGGCGCAGACGGCTGCGTTGAGCCCATCGACCGGCCCGGCGTGGGGCTGGAAGTGGATGAAAAGGCCTTCGCCGCCTTTCCGCTGATCGACGGCCTGGGCTACTCCTGAGCACTGACCAGGCGCGGGGACGTGGCGTGCATTGGCGCTACGGAAGCACCCGTATCTTTTTTCAAGAACTTGACGGAGACATCATGAATTCATTCGATAGCGGCCGCCGTGCCGCGCTTGCCGGCTTGGTGGCCGCCGGATTGATCCTGCCCTTCGGCGCCGGAGCACAAGGCAAATACCCCGACAAGCCGATCCGGCTGCTGGTCCCATTCGCCGCAGGTGGAACTACCTCGGCCCTGGCCCGGCTGTTGGCCGAACGACTGACGCAGAGCCTTGGCCAGAGCGTGATAGTTGAAAACCGGCCCGGCGCCGGCGGAAACATCGCGATGGAGGCCGTTGCACGTTCGGCACCCGATGGCTATACCTTGCTCATGGGGCCTATCGGGCTGGCGATCAATCCGGCAATCTATCCGAAGCTGAATTTCGACCCGCTCAAGGACTTTGCGCCTATCAGCCTGTATGGCGGTGTGGCGAACATCCTGGCGGTCAGCTCGTCGCTGCCCATCCATTCCGTCAAGGAACTCATTGCCTATGCAAAGGCCAACCCTGGCAAGCTCTCGCAGGGATCGAGCGGCAACGGAAGTTCCAGCCACCTCGCAGGGGAAATGCTCAAGGCAAAAACGGGAATCAACATCCTTCACGTGCCGTACAAGGGCGGAGCTGCGGCCATGACGGACGTGCTGGGCGGACAGACATCGATGCTGTTCGACCAGGTTCCTGCCGTGCTGCCTCACGTGCAGAGCGGCCGCGTGCGTGCGCTTGCGGTAACCACGGCACGCCGCTCCTCGGCAGCGCCTGACATTCCTACCATGATCGAGGCTGGGGTGCCCGGCTATGACGTCAACGTGTGGTTCGGTATCCTCGCGCCGGCTGGAACGCCGGCCTCCATCGTGGCAAGGTTGAACACCGAGATCAACAAGACGCTGAAGGACACCGATTTCCAGGCAAGCCTGATCAAGATGGGCGTCGATCCGATGCCCAGCACAGCGGTGGAGTTTGCCGACTTCCTGCGAAAGGAAACACAGCGCTGGGCCGAGGTGGTCAAAGTATCGGGCGCTAAATTGGACTAACCCCTGGCCATGGAGCATGGATGGCCTAACGGAGATACGGGCATGAATCTGATCAGGAGAGTTTCGCTGGCGGCAGCTTGCGCCGCATTGTTGGGGATGGGCCACGCTGCTGCGCAGGCGCAGGTGAACTATCCCACCAAGGGGTTGCGGGTCATCGTGCCCTTTCCTCCTGGGGGCGCGTCCGATACGCTTGGACGCATGGTGGCACAGCACTTGTCGAACGCCTTGGGGCAGCCTGCGATAGTCGAGAATCGGCCCGGTGCAGGCGGCAACATTGGCGCCGAGGCCGGAGCAAGGGCTGCTCCCGACGGATACACGCTTACGTTGGCGGCAGCGGGTTTCATGGCTGTGAACCCGTCGATCTACCCAAAGCTCAGCTACGACTCTGCGACGGACTTTCAACCTGTCTCGCTGCTGGTGAAGGCTCCGCTTCTGCTGGTGGTCAATCCCGGTGTTCCGGCAAAGAATGCCAAGGAGTTCATCGAACTGGCCAGGCGGGAGCCCGGCAAGCTCACCATAGGCAATGGCGGCACCGGGACCGCACAGCATCTGGGCGCCGTCAGCTTTGCCATGGCGGCGGGGGTGGACGTTCAGCACATCCCATACAAGGGTAGTGCACCGGCGACCACCGATCTGCTGGGCGGCGTGGTTCAGGCGCAGTTCGACAATCTTGTCACCCTGGTCCCATTCGTCAAGAGCGGCAAACTGCGTGCATTGGGCGTTTCCTCCAGTAGCCGCGTGCCCGCGCTACCTGAAGTACCGACGATCGCAGAAAGCGCGCTGCGCGGCTTCGAGACAGGAACCTGGTACGGTATCGTGGTGCCGAAGAATACGCCGCGGCCGGTGGTTGACAAGATCAACGCCGCGCTCCAGGCGATGTTGGCCGATCCGGCTACCAAAGAAAAGCTCGTGGATCTTGGCCTGGAGCCTGAAGGCGGCAGCCCCGAGCAGTTCGGGGCGCTGATCCGCGCCGATATCGCCAGGTATGCCGCGGTGGTAAAGGTGGCCCACATCAAGGTTGAATAGTCTTTCCAGTCCTCGCCGACAAGCCCAGGGTACCGCAGGGTGAGCCTTGCAATGCCCTGGCCCGGGCATTGCCACCGCCGAGGATAATGCGCTGGAATCGGCCTTGCCTGGGGGAAAGAATGCAACTGATCGTAGGAACCGTGCGCCTGCCCGCCGAGAACCTGGAGCGCGCCCGCCCCGCCATGCGGGCCATGGTGCAGGCCTCGCGCGCCGAGCCGGGCTGCCTCGAATACGGCTATGCCGAAGACGTGCTGGTGCCGGGCCTGATCCATGTGAAGGAGCTGTGGCGCGACCAGGCTGCGCTGGATGCGCATTTCGCATCCAGCCATATCGCCGCATGGCGTGCGGCCTGGCCCGCGCTGGGCATTGGCGAGCGCGACCTGCGGGTGTACGAGGTGACCGAGGCGCGCCGGACCTGATCGCAGGATTGCCGCGGCACCGTTGCCATTAGAACACGCTCTTAGCTCGCAAAATCGGCCAGCACCTGCAGCACGCTAACGATGGCTTGGTTGGGCACGGGCGCATGCCGGTGCGCCACGGCCATGGGGCGCATCAGCGTGGGCTGCAGCTGGCGTATCTGCACGCCTGGTGCATGCTGCTGGTCTTCGACTTCTTCGAGCGGCAGCAGGGCGGCGCTCTGGCTGGCCGCCGCCAGGCTCTTGAGCGCGCCGGGGTAGCTCAGCGTGAGGAAGGGGCGCGGATGGAAACCCGCCTGGCCGAACCAGGCCGAGATCAGCCCATGCATCTGCGTGGCCGGTGCAAACGAGGCCCAGCGGCGGCCGGCCAGCCACTCGGGCGTCACCTGCTCGGGGGCATGCCACGACGCGGGCAGCAGCGCCACCATCGGGTCGTTGCGCCAGGGCGTCAGCCGGATCTCCGCCACCGCGGGCTGCGGGCTGGCGACGATGGCAACGTCGAGCGTGCCGGCCTTCAGGCGCAGCATGGCGTCGGCCGATCCCAGCGCTTCGAGCCGTACCTCCACCCCCGGGCTGCGCTGGCCCAGCGCTTCGAGCATCATCGGCAGCAGCCGGGTGCTGACGCCGGCCGAAACCCCCACGCGCACCAGGCCTTCGAGCCCGCTGGCGCGGCGCCGCACCAGCTCGATGAGATCGTCGCTGGCCGCGAGCAGCTTGCGGCCCTCATGCACCAGGGCCGCGCCGGCCGGGGTCAGCTCGGCCTGCCGCCGGCCGCGCACGACCAGCTCGGCGCGCATGCGCGACTCCAGCTCCTTGATGTGCAGGCTGACCGTGGGCGGCGCTAGGTGCAGCGCCTGGGCCGCCGCGGCAAACGTGCCCAGATCGGCAATGGCGACCAGCGTCTGCAGTTGGTCGAGGTTGAGGTTGCGCATCAGGATTTATGAATTTGACGGTCAGTGAATTCAACTTTACAGATGGTAGAGCAAATACGAGCATGGCAGTGCCATGTCGAATGAAATCCATCCCCTTGAATCTCGCGACCATCCCACAGCTTCGCAGCCGCGGGGCCAGCGCTGCGGCAACGAGCCGCCCCCGGCCGATCCGCCGCCACGCCGCTGGCTGCGCTGGGCCGCCGCCGCGCTGGAGCGGGCCGAGCGGCGGGTCACCGAGAATTTTCGGGTGCCGCCGGGTGGGGGGTGAGGTGGGGTGTGCCGGTATTGCAGGGGTGCTGCGTCGCGTGCTGGGAGGCTGCAGTCGGCTGGGAGTCGTTGATGACCACAAGAGAAAGCAGCCACTCACCGCCTGCGTTATGTCGCCACGATTTTGCCAGCCATTAGCGATGCCTTTAAGTCGATGACAGGCTCTCTAGATCCGACCTGGTAGGTGTACGACAGTGACTGGCCTTTAGCAATGTCAACGAGTTGAACGAGAGCCTCCGTTGCCCTCAAAACTTTAGCTGGCAGGTCTCTCGGCTCGAAGCTGCTAAGCATGCCCAGCTTCATATGTGCGATCTGCTCGTGTCGAATCTTCAAGACTGGCTCTGCGTGGGAAAGAAACTTGTCTGCAGCATCTTTCACGGCTGCATGAGGTGCCTGAAATGAGCCGCGTTTCAAAAGCATCGAAACAGATCTAACGTCCTTTCGCTTATCTGCGAGGCGAGCAATGCGGACTACCAAGATTTCCATCAATGCATTCATGGCCACAAGCTGATTTGCAAGGTCGAGTCTTGTGGCACTACTAGCAAGGTTTTCCATCAATCGCTGATGCGTGTAGATTGTTGTCAAAATGTGCCATGTCTCAACTTCGATCTCATCAAGGATTGTCACGGATGCTCCATTGCAACATAACGTGGTTAGATCATAGAGACCACAGGTCATCCATGGACGATAGCTGTGGGTCCACAGCCACCATACCTTTCAAAAGAAATCCGCCCGATGGCGGATTTTTTGAGCCCGCAGATTTCCGCCGTGGCAGCCTCACCCTCACAACTGCCCCGCATGCCAGCGCAGGTGCTCGTCCACAAAACTCTGGATGAAGTAGTAGCCGTGGTCGTAGCCCGCATGGCGGCGCAGCGTGAGCGGCTGGCCGGCTTGTTCGCAGGCGGCCTCGAAGGCCTCGGGCAGCAGCTGCTTTTCGAGCAGGAATTTGTCGGCCAGGCCCTGGTCGATGAGGATGCCCGCGGGGTAGGGCGCCTGCTTTTGCGCGGCCATCAGTGCGCTGGCATCGTGCCGGGCCCATTCGGCCTGGTCGTCGCCCAGGTAGCCGGCAAAGGCCTTCTGGCCCCAGGGGCAGTTGACGGGATTGGCGATGGGCGCGAAGGCCGAGAGGCTCTTGAAGCGGCCTGGGTGGCGCAGCGCCAGCGTGAGCGCGCCGTGCCCCCCCATGCTGTGGCCGAAGATGCCCAGGTGCTTCAGGTCCACGGGCAGCCTGGCGCCGACCAGCGGCAGCAGCTCGTTCAGGAGGTAGCTTTCCATGCGCCAGTGCAGGGCCCAGGGCTTGGCCGTGGCGTCGAGGTAGAAGCCCGCGCCCACGCCGAAGTCCCAGGCATCGGCTTCGCCGGGCAGGCCCGCGCCGCGCGGGCTGGTGTCGGGGCAGATCAGCGCGATGTTCAGCTCGGCCGCCAGGCGCTGGGCGCCAGCCTTGATCATGAAGGTTTCCTCGGTGCAGGTCAGGCCCGCCAGGTAGAGCAGGGCAGGTACCTTCTCGCCGGCCGCGGCCTTGGGCGGCAGGTAGACCGAGAACTTCATGGGCAGGCCGATCTCGCTGGAGAAGTGCTCGTAGTAGCGCTGCGCGCCGCCAAAGCAGGCATGGGCGCTCTTGAGTTCCATGGGGGGCTGGGCCGTCATCGGTGCTCCAAAATCAGAAGCTGCAAGCGCTTGATCATCAAGCGATTGCAGCATGTTTCATATTGAAAGTATTGCCTGTGCTGCGCAAATAGCTATGTTTTATATAGCTATCGGCACTGGCGCAATCAGGCCTCGGCGTAGTTCACCACGCTGCGGATGGATTTGCCTTCGTGCATCAGGTCGAAGGCCTCGTTGATCTTCGCCAGGCCCATGGTGTGGGTGACGAAGGGCTTGAGCTGGATCTTGCCGTCCATCGCGTCTTGCACCATGCCGGGCAGCTCGCTCCTGCCCTTGACGCCGCCAAACGCGGTGCCGAGCCACTTGCGGCCGGTGACGAGCTGGAAAGGGCGGGTGCTGATTTCCTGGCCGGCGCCGGCCACGCCGATGATCACGCTCTGGCCCCAGCCGCGGTGCGCGCATTCCAGCGCGGCGCGCATCACGTTGACGTTGCCGATGCACTCGAAGCTGTGGTCCACGCCCCAGCCGGTCATCTCCACGATCACCTGCTGGATCGGCTTGTCGAAATCCTTGGGGTTGACGCAGTCGGTGGCGCCGAAGGTCTTGGCCAGCTCGAACTTGCCGGGGTTGGTGTCGATGGCGATGATGCGGCCGGCCTTGGCCAGCTTGGCGCCCTGCAGCACGGCCAGGCCGATGCCGCCCAGGCCGAACACCGCCACCGAGTCACCCTCTTGCACCTTGGCGGTGTTCTTGACCGCGCCCAGGCCGGTGGTCACGCCGCAGCCCAAGAGGCAGACCTGCTCGGGGTTGGCCTCGGGGCTGATCTTGGCCAGCGAGACTTCGGCCACCACGGTGTATTCGCTGAAGGTGGAGCAGCCCATGTAGTGGTAGATGGGCTGGCCGTTGTAGCTGAAGCGGGTGGTGCCGTCGGGCATCACGCCCTTGCCCTGGGTGGCGCGCACTGCCGTGCAGAGGTTGGTCTTGCCGCTCTTGCAGAACAGGCACTGGCCGCATTCGGCGGTGTACAGCGGAATCACATGGTCGCCGGGCTTGACGCTGGTCACGCCTTCGCCGACTTCGACCACGATGCCCGCGCCTTCATGGCCGAGCACCGCGGGAAAGATGCCTTCCGGGTCGTCGCCCGAGAGGGTGAAGGCATCGGTGTGGCATACGCCGGTGTGGGTGATCTTGACCAGCACTTCGCCCTTTTGCGGCGGGGCCACGTCGATCTCGACGATCTGCAGGGGGTCTCCGGCCTTGAAGGCCACGGCGGCGCGTGATTTCATGTCTGTCTTTCCTGTGTGGTGGGTGGGGCGAGGCCGCAGCTTCGCTGTGCGAAAGCCCGAATGTAGGCCACTTGGGCGGCGAAGGGGTGGCGCATGGCCGCTGCCTGAAGGGCTTTGGCCGAATATCGGTGTAGTTTATGGCCTCTTGGGGCCGGTGTTGTAAGTGGGGCGGTGCCGTGCCTTCCCCACGTATAGTCGACGTTTCAGCCAGCTGCTTTCTGCTCATTGCCTGCCCGATGGAACACCGCCATTCCCTGCCGCATCTGATCGATCTCATCGTCTACCCGGGCTTCAAGTCGCTGGAGGCGATAGGCCCCATGTCGGTGTTCGACTATGCCAATGTGCATCTGCGCGCGCGGGGGCAAAGCGATGGCTACCGGGTGCGCATCACGGCCGCGCAGAAAGGGATGGTGGCGTCGGACACGCTGATGGCGCTGCAGGCCACGCAGTCGCTGGCCGAGCTGCGCGAGCACAGCACAGGCTGCACCGTGATCGTGGTCGGCTCGCGCCATATCGAGCAGGTGCTGGCTGCCTCGGCCGAGCTGGTGCAATGGCTGCAGGCGGTGGCGCCCACGGTGGCGCGGCTGATCGCGCTGTGCTCGGGCAGTTTTTTCCTGGCCGAGGCCGGCCTGCTCGACGGCCGCCGCGCGGCCACGCACTGGAGCGTGGCCGGCGTGCTGGCCCAGCGCTATCCGCGGGTGCAGGTGGATGCCGATGCCATCTATGTGCGCGACGAGATACAGGACAGTGATGGCACTCGCCAGCTCTGGACCTCGGCCGGCGTGACTGCCGGCATCGACCTGGCTCTGGCCGTGGTGGAACAGGATTTCGGCCATGCGCTGGCGCTGGAGGTGGCGCGCGACCTGGTCATGTACCTCAAGCGGCCGGGCGGCCAATCGCAGTTCAGCGTGCCGCTGGCGGCGCAGTCCACGCGGCACAGCGGCGTGCAGGCGGTGCAGCAATGGGTGCTGGCGCATCTGGCAGAGCCGGTGACGCTGGCGCAGATGGCCGAGCAGGCGGCGATGAGCGAGCGGCATTTCCGGCGCGTGTTCCAGCAGGAGACGGGGCAGAGCCCGTCGGCCTTCGTCGAGCATGCGCGGCTCGAAGCCGCCAAGCAGCTGCTGGAAAACCGCAGCCAGTGGCCGCTCAAGACCGTGGCCGCGCATGTGGGCCTGGGCTCGGAGCAGGCGCTGCGGCATCTGTTCGTGAGAAAGCTGGGCATCACGCCGGTGGCCTACCGCGAGCGCTTTGGCGATTGAGCGCCGGCCCCGGTTTCAGCGGGGCTTGCCGGCCGCAGCGGCGCGCAGTTTGTCTTTCTTGCTCGTGCGCCGGCCCTTGATGCCGCCATTTCCGTCCTGCGCCACGAGTGGCGGCGGGGGCGGCTCGGTGGGCTCGAAGCCGGGCAACAGCTCCAGTTCCAGCTCCAGGCCGTTGCGCTTGCAGATCAGCTGCCAGTGCGCGCTGTCGGCGGGCGTCACCAAGCTGATGGCCAGGCCGTGGTGGCCGGCGCGCCCCGTGCGGCCAATGCGGTGTACATAGTCGGCGGCCGAGCGCGGCAGGTCGTAGTTGACGACCACGGGCAGCTGCGCGATGTCGATGCCGCGCGCGGCCAGGTCGGTGGTGATCAGCAGCTGAAGGCGCCGGGCCTTGAACTGCGCCAGCACTTCGTTGCGCGCGCCCTGGCTCATGTCGCCGTGGAAAGGGGCGGCATGGATGCCGGCGCGGTAGAGCTTGTCGGCCAGCATCTCGGCCGTGTGCCGCTTGGCGACGAAGACCAGCGCGCGCTCCCAGTCCGGGCTGTCCTTGCCGTCTTGCAGTAGCTGGCGCAGCAGCTGGGTGCGGCGCGTGCTGTCGACGGCAATGGCGCGCTGGGCGATGCTATCCGGACTGCTGGCGTGCTCGGCAGTGGCGTCTGCCTCCACCTGCGCGTGTACCGGCTCGTGCAGCAGCTGGCCGGCCAGGGCCTGCACGTTCTGCGCAAAGGTGGCCGAGAACAGCAAGGTCTGGCGTTGGCGCGGCAGCAGGGCCAGCACGCGGTTGAGTTCGTCGGCAAAGCCCGGGTCGAGCAGGCGGTCGGCCTCGTCCAGCACCAGGTGCCGCACCGTGCCCAGGCGCACGGCATTGTGTTCCACCAGGTCGAGCAGGCGGCCGGGCGTGGCAACGAGGAAGTCGGCGCTGCCGCGCAGCTGCATCATCTGCGGGTTGATGGACACGCCGCCGTAGACCACGCGGTAGCGCGGGGGCTGCTGCAGGGGGCGCACCAGATCGCTCAGCATCTCGTGCACCTGCAGCGCCAGCTCGCGCGTGGGCACGAGGATCAAGGTGCCCAGCGTGCGGATGAAGCCGCTGCGGCTGTGCGCGGCGCCCGAGTCCAGCCAGCGCTGCAGCAGCGGCAGCAGGTAGGCGGCGGTCTTGCCCGAGCCCGTGGGCGCGCAGGCCTGGAGGTCGCGGCCCGCGAGCACGGCCGGCACGGCCTGCTGCTGGATGGGCGTGGGCTCGGCCAGCCCCAGTTCAAGGGCCGTATTCACCAGCGCGGAGCGCAGGCCGAGGGTGGCAAAAGTCATGGCGGATACCAATCAAGAGCAAAAGTCGTGGAACAGGCAGGGCTCAGTTGCGGGACGGCCAGCAAGGGCCGCCCCGCAGCAAGGGCTGCCCCAGCCAAGGCTGTCGTCCCCCTTGGGGGAAGCGGCGAAGCAGCACAGGGGGGAGCTCATTTCTCGAAGGGCGAGCGGATGTCGGCCAGGAACTTCTGCGTGCGCGGATGCTGCGGGTGGTTGAAGAAATCGTGCGGCGTGGCGCGCTCCAGCACCGCGCCCTGGTCCATGAAGATCACGCGGTCGGCCACCTCGCGGGCAAAGCCCATTTCGTGCGTCACGCAGACCATGGTCATGCCGTCCTTGGCGAGGTCGCGCATCACCAGCAGCACTTCGCCCACCATCTCGGGGTCGAGCGCGCTGGTAGGTTCGTCGAACAGGATGACCGGCGGCTTGAGCGTGAGTGCGCGCGCAATCGCCACGCGCTGCTGCTGGCCGCCCGAGAGCTGGCTGGGGATCGCCTGCGCCTTGTGCGCCAGGCCCACCCGTTCGAGCAGCGCCATGGCGCGTTCGCGGGCCTCCGAAGCCGCGAGCTTCTTGAGCTGCACCGCGGCCAGCGTGCAGTTCTCCAGCACCGTGAGGTGCGGAAACAGGTTGAACTGCTGGAACACGAAGCCTATGCCGGCGCGTAGCGCGTTCACATCCTGCCCGGGGGCGTGCACGTCGCGCCCGTCGACCAGGATCTGCCCGCCCTGGATCTCCTCCAGCCGGTTGATGGTGCGGATCAGCGTGGACTTGCCCGAGCCCGAGGGGCCGCAGACCACGACGACTTCGCCGCTGGCGATGGTCTCGCTCACGTCCACCAGCGCGTGGTAGTCGCCATACCACTTGTTCACGTTCTTGAGTTCGATCATGCTGCAACCTTTGCGGTGATGTGGCTGCCCAGGCCCCGGCGCGCAAGCCGCTTTTCCATCCAGTGCGCGCAGCGCGACAGGCCGAAGCACAGCACGAAATAGGTGAGTCCCAGGATGCCGAAGACCTCGGCCGGCTTGGTGAACACCAGGGTGTTGATCTGGTTGGCGATGAAGCTCACCTCGGTCAGGCCGATGATGTAGCCCAGCGAGGTCTCCTTGATGGTGGAGATGAACTGGTTGACCAGCGAGGGCAGCGAGTTGCGCAGCGCCTGCGGCAGCACCACGCTGCGCATGGCCTTGAGGTAGGGCAGGCCGAGCGCGCGCGCGCATTCCATCTGGCCGCGGGGCAGGCCCTGGATGCCCGCGCGCACGATCTCGGCCAGGTAGGCGGCGTCGAAGATCACCAGCGCGATCAGCATGGTCCAGAACTGGTCGGTCTTGACGCCGGTGATGCTGGGCAGGAAGAAATAGGCCCAGAACACCACCATCAGCAGCGGCAGTCCGCGCACCAGGTAGATGAAGCCGGTGACCGGCCCGCGCAGCCAGCCCCAGGGCGACACGCGCATCAGCCCGAACACCAGGCCCAGCGGCAGCGACAGCAGCAGGCCCAGGGCCGCGAGGATCAGCGTGAGCGCCAGCCCGCCCAGCGGCCCGTTCGGGTACTGCCCGATCAGAAAGTACAGCCAGTATTGTTGGATCAGCTCAAGCATGGCCGCGCCCTACATCGTGCGCACCGGGAAGCGGTGCTGGAACCAGCTGGCGAGGCCGGTGATGGCGAGCGACACCGCCAGGTAGGCGATGCTGGCGAAGGCGAAGGCCTCGAAGCTGCGGAAGGTCTGGCTCTCCACCTGGCCGGCCTGGTACATCATCTCGGCGGCGCCGATCACCGTGGCGATCGAGGTGCCCTTCCACAGGTTCAGCGTCTGCGAGATCAGTGGCGGCACCGTGAGCCGGAAGGCCTGCGGCAGTATCACCAGGCGCATGGCGCTCAGGTAGGGCAGGCCGATGGCGCGCGCTGCCTCCAGCTGCACCGGCGGCACCGCGCGTATGCCGCTGCGGATGTCTTCCGCCATGTAGGCCGCGGTGTAGAAGCCGATCGCCAGCACCGCGCAGATGGATTCGACCGGGCCCTCGTACAGCGCCTGCTTCAGCGCCTCGGGCAGCAGCTCGGGCACGCCGAAGTACCAGAACAGCATGTGCGCCAGCAGCGGAATGCTGCGCACCACCTCCACATAGCCGGCGCCCAGCGCGCGCAGCGCCTTGAACGGCGAAAGCCGGCACAGCGCAATCACGAGCCCCAGCGGCAGCGACAGGCACAGGCCGAAGAACAGGTACTGCAGCGACATCTTGAGGCCGGCCACGAGCATGTCGTGGTACTGGCCTGAGAGAAGCATCTGCGGGTCAAAGCTGGTCATGGGCTCATGAACGAAAAAGGGCCGCAGACCCAATGGAGGGATGCCTGCGGCCCGATGCCGAGAGGGATCACTCGGTGATCTGGTCGCTGTCCATCTTGAAGCGGCGCGCCCCCATCTTCAGCGCGCTCTTGCTGCCGAAGTACTGCTCGTACAGCCCCTGCGCCTTGCCGTTGGCCTCAAGCTCGCGCAGCGTGTCGTCGACCGCCTTCTTCAGGCCCGATTCGCCCTTCTTGATACCCAGCGCGAGCGATTCGGTGCTGATGCTGGTGGGCAGCAGCCGGTAGTCCTTGCGCTGGCTGCCCATTTCCACCAGCGCGCGCGCCAGGCTCTGGTCTTCGTTGACGAAGGCCACCGCCTTGCCTTGCTGCATCGCGATCAGCGCCTGCGGCGAGGTGTCGAACGAGATCACGTTGACGGTGGGCACCGCCTTCCTGATGTTCACTTCCATCGAGCTGCCCTTGGCGGTGGCCACGCGCTTGCCGGCCAGGTCGGGCACGTCCTTCACCGGGCTGCTGGCCTTGACCATGACCTGCTGGTTGGTCACGAAGGTGGTGACCGAGAAATCGATCTGCGCTTCGCGCTCCTTGTTGTGGGTAAGCGAGGCGGCCAGCAGGTCGATATGGCCCTGCTGCAGCTCGGGGATGCGCGCCGCCAGCGTGATCTGCTTGAACACCGGCTTCACGCCCAGCTTCTGCGCCACTGCGCGGCCCAGGTCCACCTCGTAGCCGACCAGCTCGCGCGTCTTGGGGTCGATATAGCTGTTGGGCTCGTCGGTGCCCAGCACGCCCACCACCAGCTCGCCCTTCTTCTTGACGTCTGCGAGCTGATCCGCATGCACAGCGCCGCCCAGCAGCGCTGCGCCGGCAGCCACGGTTGCCAACCAATGAAACTTCATGGGGTTCTTCTCCTTGCCTGGTTATTGCTTGCCTATAGGTTGCTTATAGCTTGCTTATATCTGCCAGCTGGCCGCTGCGCCCCTCCGATCCGGCGGCTGCCGCAGGGCCGGGCGGGCCAGGCATCATAAACCCGGGGCCCGGCGGATAGCGCCTGCAGGCGCGAAAAAAACCGATTTCAGGAGGTGGTCGGTGGATGGGGGAATGGGCTTATCGCATTGACTTATGGGAGGCCGCGCGCCTGTTTTGCTTTGGAGCGCAGAGTCATTGCTTACTGACGTCCGCTACCTTCACTTGGGATGGGGCCTCCTGGACGATGAGGTTGCTAAGCTCGCCAATGCCTTCGATGCGCCCGGTGACCAGGTCGCCTGGCTTGAGAAAGCGCGGCGGCCTCAGGCCAAGGCCCACGCCCGAGGGCGTGCCGGTGGCGATGATGTCGCCGCGCTCCAGCGTCAGTCCCTGCGAGAGCTGGTGGATGATCTCCTCGATGCCGAACAGCAGGTCGCCGGTGCTGGAGTCCTGGCGGCGCTCGCCGTTCACGCTCAGCCCGATCCGCAGCGCGCCCGGGTTGGCGATGCTACTCTTGAGCGCGACCACCGGGCCGATGGGGCAGCTGCCGTCGAGCCCCTTGCCTTTGAACCACTGGCCGTGGCGTGTCTGCAGGTCGCGTGCCGTGATGTCGTTGACCACGGTGTAGCCGAACACATGCTCCATCGCCTGGTCCACGCCGATGTTCCTGCCGGGCTTGCCGATGACGATGCCCAGCTCGACCTCATAGTCGAGCATCTGCGTGGCGCCGGCATGGCTGCTGATGCGGGCGCCGTGCCCCACCACCGCCGTGGGCGGCTTGGTGAAGAATTCGGCGGCCAGGGGAAAGTCGTCGATAGCGCGGCCGCGGGCGATATTGCCTTCGATGATGTGCTCGCGGTAGTTGCGGCCCACGCAGAAGATGTTCTTGCGCGGGCGTGGGATCGGCGCCGCAAGGCGGATGGCATCGAACTTCAGCCCGAAGGGCGCCAAAGTGGCGGCGCCGAGCCGCGCCAGCTCCTGCAGGGCCGCATCGCCCGCGGCGCGGCTGTCGATGAAATCCTGCACGTCGGCCGGAGCCCGGCGCGCCATGGCCGCGATGTGGCCCTGGGTGCACAGCGAGGTAAAGTCGATGGCGCGGCCATCGGCGAGCACCGCGCCCATGCGGTGCCCGCCGTCCGGCGCCTCGAAGGTGAAAAGCTGCATGGCCTGGGCTTGCATGCTCAGATCACCAGCTCGGTGGCATGGCCGCGTACGTCCATTTCGAATTCGAGCCCCCGGACCGGCGGGCGTGCATAGTTCCAGTTCAGGCCGCCGGCGCCCGCGCCGCGCCGCGCGAGCTCCTCGCCGATGAGGTGGCCGATGTTCTGCACCGTATAGAGCTGGGTCGAGACCGCATCGGCCCAGCTGGCGCCCAGCACCTCCAGGCGGCGGGCCATCTCATCCGCGACGAAGGTCACCTTGGTGCGCATGCCCTCGGGCGAGGTGTCGCCAAAGGCGATGGCCCGCTCGGCCACCGGCTCGTTGCCGGTATGGGCGTCGGCGCTGCCGGAGATCTGGAAGCTGGCGCGGCGCCGCTGCGATGGCACGGTGTAGCTGAAGGCGAACATCCGCGATTCGCCGGGCTTGCCATACATGGGGCAGACATTGGTGCGGGCCACCGGATTCACGCCGTCCTTGTACAGGCCCCAGCGCTCCAGCGTCTTCACATAGTGGGTGTTGAAATCGGCAAAGCCCTTGTCGCTGAACGGATCTGGCGAGCGCAGCTCGCACTGCGCAAAGGCCGTGGTGGGCCGGCCGGCGCCGGCGAGATGGGCCTCCACCGCCGCGAAGGCCTCATCCATGGGCAGCGGCTTGAGAAAGCGCACGCGCGCCAGCTCGAAGCCGGGCTCGGCCGCCACGCCCCCCGAATACTGGAAGACGGATGGGATATAGCGGTAGCCGCCGGGGGCGAAGTGGGTGGTGCTCAGAGTCATTTGCAAGCTCCTGTAGTTGATGCAATGCGGGGAAAGGGGAAGATCGATGCACGCATGGCTCACCATGCGAGCGCGGCGGCCTGGCGGCGCTGGTCCGCCGCGGCCTCGATCCAGCCGGTGGTCTGCCTGCGCACCACCTTGGCGGAACCGAAATAGAACTCGTGGCGGGAGTTTTCCTGCACGCTCAGGCCCTGGCCGCGCAGCTGCTCGGCCACCTGCGGGGGCATGCCAGGCTCCAGCAGTACCGCGCCGTCGCGCGACAGGCTCCAGCGCGGGCGGCTGACGAGTTCGCCGAGCGTCATGCCGCCGTCCAGGGCGCCGGTCACGATCTGGTAGCCGGTGGTGGTCTGGCTCACGCCACCGGGGGAGATGCCGGCGATCTGCGCGCCCTGCGCATCCACCACCATCCAGGGATTGAGGGTGTGCGAGGGCCGGACGCCCGGAGCAACCGCGTTCACATCGCCGGCCCGGTTCGAGAAGTCGAACATGCGGTTGTTCAGAAGAATGCCGGTGCCGGGGTCGATGGCGCCGCATCCGAAGGGCTGGAACACGCTTTGCAGCATGGCCAGCGCATTGCCTTGCGCGTCCATGGCCACCATGCCGGTGGTATCGCCCACGCCGGCGCGGCTGTGCAGGAACCTCTGCAGGCTGGCGCCGGTATAGGGTTCGGAGCCAAGGCCGAACTGTCCGGCGCCGGCCGGCGTGCGCGCCGCATCGCCGATGCGGTTGCGGCCTTCGGCAATCACCGCGATGGCGGCCTGCACCGCGGCCACGGCATCATCCGGGCGTTTGCTTTGCTGGGTGCTTTGCCGTGCTTCTCGCCAGCGCGCCAGCTGCTGCAGCATGAGCACGCCCACCGAGTTGGGCGGCATGACGTGAACACGGGCATGGCCGATGGGCAGCGACCACGAATCCACCCAGTCGGCCTGCGCGCGCTCGAAGTCCTGGCTGGCCAGCAGGCCGTGGTTGTTGCGCGAAAAGCGCAGCAGGCTTTGCGCGGCCGGGCCGCGGTAGAAGGCCTGCTCGCCGCCTTGCGCAATATCGGCCAGCACCGCGGCCAGGCGCTTTTGCACCAGCAGCTCGCCTGCGGCCCAGCGTCTGCCGCCGGGTAGCATGGCATCGGCAAAGCCCGGCTGCTGCAGCACCTGGGCATCGGCCAGCGCCAGGTTGCGCGCCAGCTCCTGTGCCACCGGCACGCCCTGGTCGGCAAGCTGCTGCGCCGGCGCCAGCAGGCGGGCGAGCGGCAGGCGGCCGAAGCGTTCGTGCGCGCGGGCCCACAAGCGCACCAGCGTGGGCACGACGGCGGCCCGCGGCCCGCGCTGCGGCATGCCGCCGGCAAACAGCGCGGGCTCGGCGGCCAGCGGCGCGCGGCCCGAGCCGTTGAGCGCATGCAGGCAACCGCTCGCCGCATCGTAGTACAGCATCATGGCGCAGCCTCCCAGCGAGCTTGCATGGGGCAGGGCCACCGCCAGGCTGGCCGAGGCGCTGAGCATGGCATCCACCAGGCTGCCGCCTTCTGCCAGGCATTGCTGCGCATGCAGCGTGGCCAGGTGGTGGCCGCTGACCACCGCGGCGTGCCGGCCGTGGAGGCTCTTGGGGCCAGCGTGCGGGCGTACGTTTTCCATCATGAGCCGGCCCGCAGCAACAGGCCCGCGGCCAGCATGCCGGCAAAGCTGCCGGCTGCCGCGCCCAGGGCCACGCGCCATGCGAGCCCGTCGAGTAGCAGCTGCCAGGGCAGCGGCTGGCCCCCGGTGCCCGAGGCCGAGGGGCGCATGGCCGGCTGCGCCGCAGCGGCGGCTGCCGGGGGCGGTGCTGCCTCTTCGGGCTTGGACAGCCTGCGCGCTACGTTGGCGAAGAATTCCTCGGAGAACTTGCGCGCGGTGCTGTCGATCAGGCGCGCGCCCAACTGCGCGATACGGCCGGTGATCTCGGTCTGCGCGCTGTAGCTCAGCTGCGTGCCGCCCGGTACCTCGGCCAGGCGCAGCTGCACCCGCCCCGTGGCCGAGCCTGCCACCCCGCCGCTGCCGCTGCCCTGGAGGACCAGCGATTCGGGGGGCAGCACTTCGAGCCGTTGCACCTTGGCGCTGAAGTTCACCTTGATCGGGCCGACCGATGCGCTCAGCTCCACCTCCAGCGCATCTGGCTGGGGCTCGCGTACCTGCGAGCAGCCGGGGACGGTGGCCTGCAGGAAGGCTGGGTCGTTGAGCGCGCGCCAGACCTCGGCGCGCGGCAGGGCGAGGATTTTCGTGCCTTCGATCAGCATGTCAGCCGTGCTCCATGTCGATGCCGGCCAGGCGCAGGCCGCGATCGGCGATGCGCATGCTTTCGTTCAGGTAGCGGATATGGCCGAACGCCCAGGTGATGAGCGGGCGCGCCACGTCCAGCCGCGTGGGCCATTGGCGCGAAAACCAGTCATAGCGGCAGGCCCAGGCCTGGGTGCGGTCGCTGATGAAGCGCACGCGCGACTCCCACTGGCGTAGCGCGGCCTGCACGTCGCCTTGCTGCTGCACGAAATGCGCCAGTGCATAGGCGTTGATGAGGGTGAGCCCGGCGCCCTGGCCCAGCGTGGGCGGCAGGCCGTGTGCCGCATCGCCCAGGATGCCCACGCGGCCAACGGCCCATTGCTCGCAATCGACCACGCCGTAGTTGTATTGCGTGGAGGGCGCGCGGCCCAGCTCGTGCATGAGGCCGGCCAGATGGGGAAAGCGCGCCGACCAGTCCTGCACGTTCAGCGGGATCTCCTTGGCGAGCGCATCGCGCTCGGGGGCCACCATGTAGACATAGGTCTGGTGCGGGCCCGAGGGGGTGACGCCGATGCGGCGGTTGCCGGACCACCACTCCACCGTCTTGTCCTGCGGCGTGAACTCGCGCCCGTCGATCAGGAAGCGGTCGATGATGGTGGGCAGCAGCGTGAACCGGCTGCGGATGGGCAGGGAATTGCGCACCGCGGAGCTCACGCCGTCCGCGCCCACGATCAGGTCGGCCGGATGGGCCTTGCCGTCGGCGGTGAGCAGCGCCTTGCCGTCCGGCGCGACGCCGGTGACGCTGGAGCTGGTGGCGATCTCCACGCCGGCCTCCAGCGCGGCGTCGCGCAGGGCCTCGATCAGGGTCTGGCGCGCGAACACATGCACGCGCGCGGCGCCCTCCAGCAGCCGCTGTTGGCGCAGCGAACCGTCGGCAAAGCGGATCTCGGCCTTTTGCAGTTTCAGGCCTTCGCGCTCCATGCGCTTGAAGACGCCGATGCGCTCCAGCACCTCGATGCTGTTGTTCTTGATGTAGATGCCGGCGCCGATCTCGCGGATCTGGTCGCCGCGTTCATGAATACGGACCTGCCAGCCGGCGCGGGCCAGCAGCGTGGCAGTGGCGAGGCCGCCGATGCCGCCTCCGGCGATTTCTGCGATGCGTGGGGACATGGGTTGCTCCTGGGGTTTGGGGGTCAGCGCTTGCTGCGCTGCAGATTGACCTGGGTGGCTGCGCCGGCGGTCAGCAAAGCGTGGATCTGGAATTCGTCGCGCAGTCGCGCCACGTCGAGCGCCACCAGCGCTTCGCGCTCGTCGGGCGCCAGGCGAAAGCCGTCGGCCCATGCCGCGGGATCGGCGAGGAAGCTGCGCGCATCCTCCGCCCGGGTGCGCAGGCGCAGCACCGCCTCGACCAGCGCCGCATGCCGCGCCGGCAGCGGTGGGTAGATGGGCTCGTAGTCCTGCGCCAGCGGGTTGGGTGTTTCCAGGTCCCAGGCCAGCGTGGCGTAGGTGTGGTGCCACGACGGCTCGAAATGCGCCGCGAAGGGCATGCGCTCGCCGATGGCGCCCGCCAGCATCAGGGTGGAGCGCAGTTCGAGATTGCCCGAGCGGTCGAGCTCGCGCTCGCTCATGCCGAGCATGGCCTGCAGCCTGCCCTGGGTGAGCTGTTGGAAGAGGCCTTCATCCGTCTTCACGTCGGGGTGGGGGTAGTGCACCGTGCCCGGATAGTGCGAAAGCCCGCCGCTGGCGATCAAGAGGGCGCGCTTGCCCAGCTTGCACAGCGCCCGCTCCAGCGCCTGGCCGAATGCGTGGCAGCGGGCAGGCGAGGGCTGCGGGGGAATATAGGAGTTCACGAACAAGGCAGTCATGGGCATCTCGCGCGTGAATCCCATGTAGGCATAGGGAATGGTGAATGCGGTCTGCAGCTGCGCGCCCAGCGTGAAGGCGAGGTCGAAGCCGAGCGCCCCCATCTCGGGCACCAGCGCATAGCCCAGCTCGGAGTCCAGTGCCCAGTCGCCGCGATGCTTGTGCATGCCGTCGGCCGAGCGGGCGACGTGGACGCAGAAGGGCGGCACGCTGTGCGTCACGAAATGGTCGCCGTGGTCGTTGGAGACCACGATCACGCAATCGGCCTGCTTGGCGAGGAATACCTGGCCGATGGCGGCGAGCTGCGCCTGTACGCGGTCGACCTGGGCCTGGTCCTCGCTGTCGGGGCGCGACAGCAGCTGGGGCGCATGGGGAACCGCGGCCGCGGCAATGATGCCGGCGCGCTTGTAGTGCGGGTTGTGGGTGTCAGTGGTGTGCATGGCAGGCCTGTGCGCAAGAGGTGTGCGGATCGGTGCCGTGCTGCTCGGCTTGGGCGAGCGAGAGGATCGCTTCCACGATGCCCTGGTAGCCGGTGCAGCGGCAGATGTTTCCCGCGAGTCGCTCGCGTACCAGCTCGGCGTTCAAGGGCGCCCCCGACTGGAGCAGCTCGTAGGCGGTGATGAACATGCCGGGCGTGCAAAAGCCGCATTGCAGCGCATGGTGCCGGTTGAAGGCGGTGCGCAGCCGCTGCGCAAGCGCATCCTGCAGGCCATCGAGCGTGCTTACCGAGCGGCCCGCGCAGGCGTGCGCCAATTCGAGGCAGGAGCGCAGGCTCGCGCCGTCGACCAGCACGTTGCAGGCGCCGCACACGCCGTGCTCGCAGGCCGTGTGCACCGAGGTGGCGCCGTGCTCGCGCACGAAGTCGGCAAGCGATATCCGGTGTTCGCCGGCGAGGGCCAGGCGCTGGCCGTTGAGCTTCAGCTCCTGTGGGTCGTGGTCATGCATGGGTGTGTTGCCTTTCCTGGGCTTGCCGGACCGCGTCCAGTGCATTGATGGCATGGCGCTGGCGCTGCAGCGGATCGAGCTCCGGCAGCTGGCTGGCAAGGTCTGCGCGCGCGGCCTCCAGCAATGCCGATGGCGGGGCTCGGCCAGCTGCGCCGAGTTCGCGCGCCAGCGCGGGCAAGGCCAGGGGCTTGTCTGCCACCGCGCCGAGCCAGCATTCCCAGTGGCCCTGGCGCAGGATCGCCACCGCCGAGCACATGGCGTATTCGCCCGCGCGGTGCATCAGCTTGGAGCGGCCCCAGGCGGAGATGTCCGCATTCGCGGGCGATACGGTGAGCGCCACCGCCAGCTCGTCGACCGCGCGCGCCGTCAGCAGCGGCGCGAGAATGAACTCGCGCACCGGCACCGAGCGCATGCCGCGGGTACTCATCAGCTCCACCTGGGCGTCGAGCGCGCTGAAAAGCAGCGGCCAATCGCCCTTGGGATCGGCCTGCAGGATGCTGCCCACCGCCGTGCCCTTGTTGCGTACCGCCCAGAAGGCAATTTCGCGCGCGTGCGCGCCGAGCAGCCGCGCCAGCCGGCAGTCGTGCTGCTGCGCGGCGCGCTCAAGCGCCGCATGGCGCACCAGCGCGCCTATGCGCAGGCCCGGCGCATCCAGGCTGAACTCCTCAAGTGCCGCAATGCGGTTGATGTCCAGCAGCACATGCGGCGTGACCACGCGGTAGCGCAGCAAGGGCACCAGGCTCTGCCCGCCCGCGAGTACCTGTGCGTCGCTGCCCAGCGCCGCCAGGTGGGCCAGCGCCTCGTCGAGCGTGGCGGGCCTGCGCAACTCCAGCGATGCGAGCTTCATGGCGCCTCCTGTACAGCCGGCTGCCGGCATGGGGCCTGCAGCAGCTGGGCGAGCAGGTAGTCGGGCGTGATGGGGGTGCAGTCCACCGCGACACCGCGTTCGAGCAAGGCGGCGCGGACCGCATTGCCGATGGCGGCGGGCCCGGCCACGCAACCGCCTTCGCCGGCGCCCTTGATGCCGAACTCGGAGAACGGCGAGGGCGTGCATTGGTGGATGACCTCGATGCGGGGCACCTCCATCGCGCTGGGCAGCGAGTAGTCGCCGAAGGTGACGGTGGTTGGCTGCCCGTCCTCGGAATAGCGCATGGCTTCAAGCAGTGCCTGGCCTATGCCCTGGGCCACGCCGCCGCGTACCTGGCCATCGAGGATCAGCGGGTTGACCACGGTGCCGCAGTCCTCCACCACCGCATAGTCCGTCACCTTGACCAGCCCGGTGAAGGTGTCCACGCGCACGCGCACCACATGCGTGCCGTAAGAGAAGGTACCGGTTTCCACCTGCGGGCGGTAGATGCCTTCGACCGACATGCCGGGGGCAATATCGTGCGGCAGGCGCTGCAGCTCCACCACCGCCAGGCGGCCTATGCCCGCATAGTCGATGCTCTTGCCATCGGGCGACTGGAAGCGGATGCCGTCCTGCACGATGTGCTGTTCGTCGCATTGCAGCGTGGCGGCGGCAATGCGGCGGGCCTTGGCGACAATGAGCTCCGATGCTCGGGTGACCGCCCCGCCGGCCATCACGATGGAGCGCGAGGCCACGGTGCCCAGGCCGTAGGGCGTGCGCCCGGTGTCGCCCTGGCGGATGCGTATGGCCTGCAGCGGCATGCCGGTGACCTGCGCCGCGATCTGCGCGAGCGAGGTGTAGTGGCCCTGGCCGTGGCCCAGCGTGCCCACGTCGACGATCAGCTCGCCGCCGGGGGTGACCGTGGCCCGCGCCGCCTCATGCCCGTAGATGTAGGGCGAGCCGCGGCGGTGCCACTCCACCGAGCCGTGCGCGGCCTGCTCCACATACATGCCGTAGCCGATGCCCCAGGCGTAGCGCCCGTCGTCCGCCGCCTGCGGCCAGCCGGCCGCATGGCTGCGCGCCGCAGCGAGCGAGGCCGGATAGTCGCCCGAGTCATAGTACAGGCCGGTGGCGCTGGTGTAGGGGAAGCGATCGGGCGCAATCAGGTTGCGCTGGCGTACCTCGGCCGGGTCCATGCCGAGCGCATGCGCCACTTCGTCAAGGATGCGCTCCATCGCGAAGCAGCCCGCCGGCCGGCCCACGCCGCGAAACGGCCCTACGGGCGACTTGTTGGTATAGACGGCAATCGACTCGAAGCGGTAGTTGCGGATGTCGTAGGGGCCGAGCATCACATTGGCCGCCATGTTGGCCTCGATGGCGCCGGTGGATGTCTTGGCCGAGTAGGCGCCGGAGTCGACCACGAAGCGCGCCTGCACCGCGTGGATGCGGCCGCTGGCGTCGTACCAGGCGGCGATCTGCTGCTCGTGCTGGCGGCTGTGGTTGGAGGCCACGAAGTGCTCGTAGCGGTCTTCGATCCAGCGGTGCGGCCTGCCCGTGGCCAGCGCCATCGCCGCCACCACCAGCTCTTCGGGATAGAGATTGCTCTTGGCGCCAAAGCCGCCGCCCACGTCGGGCACGACCACGCGGATGTCGGCTTCCGCGATGCCCACCAGATGCTCGGCGAGAAAGGTGCGCAGCAGATGCGGGCGCTGGTGCGATGCATAGACGAGCAGCTCGCCGGTGGCAGCGTCGATCATGGCCACGCAGCCGCGCCCCTCCAGCGGCGAGGCAAGCACCCGGGCCATGGAGAAATGGCGCGCGACGCTGGCGCCCGAGAAGGCGGATTCGTCGCCCGTCGTGCGGCCCGAGCGCATCACCACATTCGAGGGCAGTCCCTCGTGGATGGGTATGCCCGGGTGCGCCAGCTCGGCCAGCGCGTCGGTGATGGCTGGCAGCGGCTCGATGTCTGCCGAGCACTGCTCCACCAGGTCTTCCGCCTGCGGCCGCGACGGCGCGGTGAAAGCCGCGATGGCTTCGCCCACATACCGCACGCGGCCCGAGGCCAGCAGCGGCATCGGCGCGCCGTTGAAGCCTTCGCGGTCGAGCTTGCCGACAATGGGGCGCGTGAGCGGCTCGATGCGGGCCGCATCCCACACATCGTGCGGCTGCAGCTGCGGCGGCAGGCACAGCCCGCGCAGGCGGCCGTGGGCCACGGGGCTGCGCAAAAAAGCCACTTCAGTGCAATGGGGCACCTGCACATCGGCCACGAAGCGCGAAATGCCTTGCAGGTGGCGTGCATCTTCCACACGGGCGACGGGTACACCGATCATGCTTTGCAACCTTGGAGTTCTGTGCCGCGGGGCACGTCAGTCGAGCTTGATGTGCGCATGGCGGATGATGGCGCCCCACTTGTCGGCGTCCTGCTGGAGCCGCGCCTCGAATTGCGCAGGCGTGCCGCCCAGCGGCACCAGTCCGATCTTGAGCAGGCGCTCCCTGATCTCGGGCTTGGCCAGGGCGCTGTTGACCGCCCGGTTCAAGGTCTGGATGGCGCCGGCGGGCGTGCCCTTGGGGGCCATCAGCACGAACCAGCTGGACATGTCCACGTCGGGCAGGCCCGCTTCCTTCAGGGTGGGAAGCTCGGGCAGGCCGGGATAGCGCCGGGGCGCGGCCACGGCCAGAAAGCGCACCCGGCCGGCATCGACCTGGGGCTGGGCGGGCGCGAGGTTCTCGAAGCTGAAGTCGGTCTCGCCGGCCGCAACCGCAGTGACCGCCGGGCCGCTGCCTTTTTGCGGAACATGGGTCGGCTTGAAGCCCACAGTGGACCTGAACCACTCCGCCGCCAGGTGCAAAGTGCTGCCTGCGCCGGCAGACGAGTAGTTCAGCCTGTCGCCGCTCTTGGCCGCCATGGCGATGAAGTCCTTGGCGGTCTTTTCCCTGATGTTCTTGCCCACCAGCAGGAAGGCGGGCACATCCACCACGCCGACGACGGGCGTGAGCGTGCGGGCCGCGTCATACGGCATCTGGGGATAGAGCAGGGGATTGTTGATGAGCGATGTGGTGCCCATGAGCAAGGTGTAGCCATCGGGCACCGAGCGCACCACGAAGCCGGTTCCCACCTGGGAGTTGGCGCCGGGCTTGTTTTCCACGATCACCGAGCTGTGCAGCGAGCCGCTCAGCTCCTGCGCGATCAGGCGGGCCGTCGTGTCGGATGCGCCGCCCGCGGCGAACGGCACCACGATGGTGATGGGCCGGGAGGGGTATGTCGTGCTTTCCGTGGCGAGCGCAGGCAGCGAAAGGCCTGCGATCAGCGACGCCGCACCAAGAATCACGGTGCGGCGCCACAGGGCGTGGGGGAGCTTTTTCATGGATACCGTCCTTTCACGTATAAAGTATACTTAATAATTGTTTGTGGATCTATGCGAAAATGGCGCCAGCAGACCCGGGAAATCCCTAGCCCGGCAAGACCCATACGCAATGAACCAAGAATCAACTGGATTGGCGAGCCTGCCCAAGGCCGTGCCTTCGGCCAATCTGCCCAGCCATGTGCAGGCGGTGCTGCAAGAGGCCATACTCAACGGCGCGCTGGCGCCGGGGGAGCGCCTTTTCGTGGACGATGTGGCGCTGCACTTCGGTGTCAGCAAGATCCCGGTGCGCGAAGCGCTGAAGGCGCTGGAGATGGATGGCTGGGTGCAGTCCAGGCCCAGGCGTGGCACCTATGTCACGCCGCTGTCGCGCAACGAGCTGCGCGAGATCTTCGAGCTGCGCCGGCTGCTCGAACCCTACAGTGCGGGCCTGGCCGCCAGGCGCCGCACCGAGGCGCAGTTGGCGACCATGCAGGAGCTGCTGGACAAGAGCTCGGCCGCGATCAAGGCCGGCGACATCATCCTGCTGAGCGCCACCAACAGCCGCTTTCACTCCGCCATGGGCCATGCGGCCGGCAACAAGATGCTGAGCGAAAGCATCTCCAAGCTGGAGCTGCAGCTGCATCGCTATTTCATCTCGGTGGAGTGGCAGCAGCGCCGCGAGTCGATGGCCCAGCACCGGGCGATCTTCGAAGCCGTGCGCGACCAGGACGTGCAGCTGGCCGAGCAGCTGACCCTGGCGCACATCGCGCACACCGAATCCCTGGCCGAGGCGTCGATAGAGAACACGCCCAACGCCGAAGCGCTGGGCTTGTGCTAGTGCGGGGTGCCGACAGGTCGCCCGGCAGGGTGGGCGATGCTGCGCTGCGCGGCCCGGTAGGCGCCGGGCGTCATCCCGCTGCAGTGGCGGAAGGCGCGATGGAGACCGCGGGTGGCCTTTGCCTTCGCCGGCCTGTGCCTGGGGCTGTGCATGGCCTTCATCCTGGCGGCGGTGCTGTCGCCGGCCAGCCTGGCCGCGCCGCTGAACCGCGCGGGCATGCTTACCGCTGGCGTGGCATGCGCCATCGGGCTGATCGCGCTGTCGTGGGTGCTGACCGGCATCTATATCCACATCGCCAATACGCGCTTCGACGACTGGTGCGAGCGCCTGCTGTCGGAGGTGCAGGCATGAACACGCAGGCCATCCTGATCTTCGCGGGCTTCGTCATCGTCACCCTGGGCATCACCTATTGGGCATCGCAGCGCACGCGCCCCACCTCGGACTTCTACACCGCGGGCGGCGGCATCACCGGCACCCAGAACGGCATGGCAATCGTGGGCGACTACATGTCGGCCGCCACGCTGCTGGGCATCTCCAGCCTGGCGTTTTCCAATGGTTTCGATGCGCTGGTCTACGCGGTGTGCGCCTTCATGGGCTGGCCGATGATCCTTTCGTGATCGCCGAGCGCCTGCGCAACCTGGGGCGCTATGCGCTGAGCGACAACTTCGCCGAGCCGGTCTTTCCCTACGACTACCCCACGCTGATCTCGATGCCGTTGGCGTTCGTGGCGATCGTCGCGGTATCCCTCACGGACCGCTCGCCGCGCGCCGCGCTGGACAGGGCCGGTTTCCCCGCGCAGGAGGTGCGCGCGGAAACCGCGGTGGGCATTGCCGCCGCATCCCACTGAGCGGTCGCTGGCGATGCGGCGCCATGAACCATGTCCCGTCCAGGGAGGGCTGTCAGCGGCCATGCGCCCACCGCCTGCGGGCTTTGTGCAGCTCATGCGCCGATCATGGCGGGCGGGCGCTTTTGCACCCACTGGGTGGCCTGTTCGTAGGCATGGGCCAGTTGCAGCACCGCCATGTCGGCCTGGGCGGGGCCCATCACCTGCAGGCCCATGGGCAGGCCTGCGGCGTTGAAGCCTGCGGGAACGTTGATGACCGGCAGCCCCGACAGCGTGCCGCCGATGACGATCTCCATCCAGCGGTGGTAGGTGTCCATGCTGCGGCCGGCGATCTCCTTGGGCCAGTGCACCGCGGCTTCGAAGGGGAAGACCTGCGCCGTGGGCAGCACCAGGTAGTCGTAGGTCTGCAGCAGCTGGCGCAGGCTTTCATACCATTTGCTGCGCTGTACCGATGCCTGGTAGACCTGGGCGCCGCTCAGCTTCAGGCCGCCTTCGATTTCCCAGATGGCTTCAGGCTTCATCTGGGCGCGCTGGGCCGGGTTGGCATACATGGAGGCTGCCAGGCCCGCGACCAGGAAGTGGCGCAGCGTCAGCCAGGTCTGCCATAGCTGCTCCATCGGGTAGTCGGGGTGGGCGGCCTCCACCTTGCAGCCAATGGCCTCGAAGCCTCCCAGCGCCTGGGTGCACAACTCCATCACGCCGGGCTGCATGGGCAGGTAGCCGTTGAAGTCGCCCAGCCAGCCGATGCGCGCACCCTTGAAGTCGCGCTGCAGGCGGCCGGCGAATTGCCGCGCATCCTGGCCCATGCTCAGTGGCAGCCGCGCATCGAAGCCCGCCTGCACCGACAGCAGCATGGCGAGGTCGGCAACGCTGCGGCCCATGGGGCCTTCGTAGCCCAGTTGTTGGTAGAACACCTCGCTGGCCGGCCCGAACGGTACCCGCCCCTGGGACGGGCGAAAGCCATAGACGTTATTGAATGCGCCGGGGTTGCGCAGCGAGCCCATCATGTCGCTGCCGTCGGCCACGGGCAGCATGCGGGTGGCCAGCGCCACGGCGGCGCCGCCGCTGCTGCCGCCGGCGCACAGCTCGGGCGCATAGGCGTTGCCGGTGATGCCGAACACGGTGTTGTAGGTGTGCGAGCCCAGGCCGAATTCCGGGGTGTTGGTCTTGCCGATCAGGATGGCGCCGTTGCGCCGCACCCGCTCCACGATGATGGCATCTTGCTTGGGAACATGGTTGCGGAAGATGGGCGAGCCGCTGGTGGTGACGATGCCGGCGGTGGCGGCCAGGTCCTTCGGCGCCTGCGGCATGCCGTGCATCCAGCCCTGGGATTGGCCGGCCTGCAGCTGGCGGTCGCGCTCGTCGGCCTGGCGCAGCAGTCCCTCGCGCTCCTGCAGCGAAACGATGGCATTGACCTTGGGGTTGATGCGCTCGATGTGGTCCAGATAGGCATTCATCACTTCGCGGCACGAAACCTGGCGCGCATGGATCCAGCCGGACAGCACCAGCGCATCCGCCATCACGATGTCGCGCGCATCGCCAGGCCTCTTGCCTGGGCCCTTGGGCAGCGCCGGGCTGGCGGCACGGGCGGCACCGGGCGCAAGCCCCGACATGGAGAGTACGCCGGTGGTTTTCAGGAACTGCCGGCGGTCCGGCGCAGGTGTGGCGGGCATGGTGGGTCTCCTTGGGGTTCTCGTGTGGTGGGTGTTGGTGTCAGAAGGTCCTGGTCAGCGTGACGAAAGCGGTGGCCTTGAGTGGATTGGAGGTGGCGATTTCGCCGCGCGCGCCGGGTGTGCCCGTGGTGTAGGCGTCGTATACGTGGTGGCTGTTGTAGGCCCGGGTCAGACCACCGGCCAGATTCCAGCCACCGTCGAAATTCCGCGACAAGGCCACTTTGATGTCTTGCCAGTTGAAGCGCGAGAAGTGGTTGACGCGCTGGTAGCCATAGTGCAGCTGCAGCTCGGTTTGTTCCGCCACTGGAATGTTGAGGCTGGCATCGAGGTAGCCTGAGCCGAGCGAGTGCCGGCCCGTGCCTTCCAGCAGGGTGGCGCTGTTGAAGCCGAAGTAGTCGCGTGTCACGGTTAGCGCGTACTTGAGGGTCAGCCACTGGTAGTTGGCGGACAGCACGGCCTCGCCGTAGTCATAGCGGGTGCCGGTGGCTGCCATGCGGGCGCCCGGGTAGAGGTAGTAGAACAGCGCGGCGCGGTAGTTCACGCCCTGGGCGCTCCAGCCGTAGCCGCCGTACAGGTCTATTTCGAGATGGCCGCCATCGATGAACTTGTGGCTGACGTTGGAAGTCCAGGCCCCCATGAAGAAGCCGCCGGGGCCGGCATAGTCCAGCCCGGCCTGCAGCGCCGGGCCGCCCCAGGTCTGGCGGATGCCGCGTGCAACGTATTGGCTGGCAATGGAGACATTGGCGCTCCAGGGCGAGGGGGGCGGCGCTTCGCCGGCCCGGGCGCCGAGCGCTGGCAGCAGGGCTGCGGCACCCAGGCCGGCAAGCAGCAGTGGCGCGGCGCGGCGGGCCATTCGGGGAGGTTGCGAAAAATGAAGGTGCATGGTGTGTTGCCAAAGGATGGGCGTGAGCGCACGAGCCTCCCTGCGCAGCCATGGGCGCATGCGGCAAGGGGGCTCGCGGCCAGGGGGAGCCTGAAGGTCAGCGCGTGAATATCTGCGGCGTGCTGATGGCCATGTCGCCGCCGGGCAGCTTGACGTTGGCGGTCTGCCGCAGGCTGTCAGGGTCGAACACCGCCAGGTTGTTGAAGGTGCCGCCCGCATACAGCTTGGAGCCGCTCTTGTTGAAGGCCAGTGCGTAGAGGGTGTGCTGCAGCGACGCGCTGGCGAGCAGCTTGCGTTCCCGGATGTCGTATTTGTGCAGGTGGTTGAGCACGCCGTACATCAGGTTCGGGTCCTTGGGGGAGCGCGCTCCGGTGAAATACACCTCGGTGAAGTCGGCAAAGTTCAGCAGCTCGGTCTTGCCGGTGGCCAGATCCAGGTCGAGAAAACCGTAGTAGGTACTTGCCGTGTCGGGGTCGCGCTTGTCGTCCTTGAAGCGCTGCGCGGTGTAGAGCAGGCCCATGGTGTTCTGGGGGCGCTGCTGCGGCCAGACGTAGAGCACGTCGGGGGCGCTGGTCAGCGCATGCTGCCAATGCCGCAGCGGCTCGTGCACCGTGAATGCGCCGGTCTTGGCGTTGACGCGGTAGAGATCGGGGCCGACCACGTAGAGCGTGCCATCGTTGCCTACCTGCATCAGCGTGGTCTGGCGCGGGGCCGGGAACTGGCGGACGGGCTTGGCGTCGAGGCCGTCGGCAGTGGAGAAGACCAGCAGGCGCGGCTCTTTGACCTCCAGATGGTCCAAGCCACGCAGCGTCGGGTTGGCGATGCTGTAGAGCTCCTTGCCGTCGCGGCTCACGGCGATCGAGAACATGGCCTTGCCGCGCTCGCCGGGCTCGGTGCTCAGCGAGGCGTGGAAGACGGTCTTGCAGCTGTCCACCTCGATGCCGTACAAATCGCCGAAATGGTTGTTGAGCACATAGATGCGGGCGCCGTCGGGGCTGACCTGCAAGGTGCCGGGCCCGAAGCCGTCCGGCATCTGGCAGGTCTTGAGCACGGTGTCGGTCTGGGTGTCGACGATGCTGAGGTTGTTGGGGCGGTTGGTGACGGCCAGGTATTCGTGGCCGGGCGTCAGTGGCGTATCGGGCGCGGCCTGGGCTGCGGTGGCGGCGGCCGAGGCAGTGGCCAGGAGCGCCAGGGCGCGCTGCATGAAGCGGGGTATCGCAGGCATTCTTGTCTCCATGGGGCGATTTACTTCTTGTCGGTCGGGAAGACGGAGCCGAGCTGGCGCCAGTCCTGGCTGGAGTCGGGAGCCTTGTCGCTCCAGCCGGGGTAGGTGGACATCATGTCCGGCACCTGGGCCGGCCACCAGCAAGGGTCGGCGCAGCCGTAGAGGTCGGATTCCATGGGCTGGCACAGCGATGCCACGCCGCCGAAGACATCCACTTCCCAGCCCGGATCGATGGTGGCGGTGCAGCCGGCGATGGTGCTCATCGCCACCACGTCGGCCACCGCATCGGCGCCTGCGGCGTTGTCGTCCACGGCGTGCTCCATCTGGCGGGCCTTGTGGTTCAGAGGGGTCAGGTGTTTCATCTCAGTGGGCCTTTCGGGTATCGATGTGGCGCTCGAAGAACGCGGGGTTGGTCTGCAGGATCTGGCCATAGACGCCGATGCCGAAGTCCACCCAGTCGCGCATCAGCTCGCAGTAGTGGTAGGTAGGGTGGGTGGGGTCGCCGTAGCGCGCATAGCTTTCGTGGTAGCAGCCGCCCGAGCACAGGTTGCGGATGCGGCAGGTGGCGCAGCCCGTGCCGCTGCGGTCCAGCCGCTGCGACAGGAACTCGGTGAGGCGTGGCGTGTCCACGCCGGTGCGCACGTTGCCGAACGAAGGCAGGCTGGAGCCGGTGAAGCGGTGGCACAGGTCCAGCTCGCCGCGGTGGTCCACCGACAGCATCTTCAGGCCCGCGCCGCAGGGCAGCGATTTCTTGTGGCCTTCATGCAGGTCGGTGAGCAGCTGGTGCATGTTGGAAAACCCCGTGCTGCGGCCTTGCAGCGCCGCGTCGAGGTAGCGGCGGCCCAGCGCCTTCATGCCGGTGAAGATCTCGGCCACTTCGGCCTGGCTGAGGTTGAAGGTGTCGATGCTGCCCGAGGTGACGGGGGCGAAGCCCACCTCGGCAAAGCCTACTTCGTTGAACAGGTGCTCCCAGATACGCTCCACGTCGGTGGTGCCGGCCGTCAGGGTCACGCGCGCGCCCACCGGCCGGCTGCGGTAGCGCGACAGCAGCATGTCCACCTTGCGCCGCACGGTGGCATAGGTGCCCATGCCGCCCACGGTGCGGCGGTTGCGGTCGTGGATGGTTGCGGGGCCGTCCATGCTGACCGAGAGGCCGAAGCGGTGGGCGTCGAGCCAATCCACGATCTCCTCGTTCAGCAGCGTGGCGTTGGTGGTCATGACGAAGTCCACCGGTTTGCCGAGGGCGGCGAAGCGGCGCTCGCAGTAGCCAACCATGTGCTCGATGAGCGCGCGGTTGCTCAGCGGCTCGCCACCGAAGAAAACCACCGTGTAGCGGGGCTCGCCGGGCGACTCGCGCAGCAGCATCTCCACGGCGGCCTCGGCCGTCTCGGCGCCCATGCGCTTGCCGGCGCCCGGCGTGTCCAGGTCTTCCTTGTAGCAGTAGGTGCAGCTGAGGTTGCAGCCGGTATTGACGTTTAGCACCACGGTGCTCAGCGCCGTGCGCTCGATCTGCCGCACCCGGATGTCGGGCGACAGCGCCTGGCCCTGCTCGGCCACGATCTCCAGGCTGCGCAGCTCCTGCAGCGTTTCTCCGAGCAGCTCGGGGCTGAAGCGCAGGCCCAGGCGCTGCAGCAGGTCGTGCTGCGTGCAGCTGCCGGCGCGCAGCGTATCGATGATGCCGGCCACCGCATCGTCGGCCGCGAACAGCGAGCTGCTGGGCACATGGAACAGCAGCCGGCTGGCCGCGTCCGCGAGCTGCACCTCGTGCATATTGTGTTCTACCAGTTGAAGGCGGGAACCCATGGCAGTCTCCTTGTGGATGAAGTGCGGACGCTGAGCTCAGGGAATGGGGGCGTTGATCCAGGTCTGGACCGTGACGATGAGCTGGCCTTCGCCCTGCACGGACTGCTTGCCGTCCTGCACCGTGGCCAGTACTTTCAGGTTGCCTGCGTTGTTGGTGCCCATCTTGCGCCGGGCGTTGGGGCCCGCGTCGCCGGGCGTGAAGATGCCGCTGCGCGCATCCATCTTGCCGGCGAACTCCACATCGCGCTCTTGCCGGGCAATGTCATGGAAGGGCTGGACCGACCAGTGGGCCGGCATGATGCCGATGCGGAAGTCCTGGCCCTGGGCGTCCTTGCCCCAGGCCTCGGCATCGAAGCGGCCCTGGATCTTGGGCCGGCTGCCGCCGTTGCCGCCGATGCGCGCCACCGAATAGGCCGGCACCACCTTGACCTGCTGCACGCTGTCGTACACCGCCACGGGATAGCCCGCGGCGCCGGCCACGCTGGCCGTGCGCACGCCGGTCGCTGCGTCGGCCGCCGCGCGCACCTGGACCTGCATGCGGCTGCCGCTGCCCTTGACCGACAGCACCTGCACGCCGGGGCCGAAGTCGGGGCGGCCCTGCAGGCCGGTGCCGATCACGGTGAGCGTGGCCTCGCTGCCGCGGCGCACATGGGCGGGCTGCACCGACAGCACCGTGGCCGGGCCGTCCTCGCGGGCAGCCGCAAAGTCCAGGCCGCGCTCGTCGTGCTCGGCTTCGAACATGCGGCCCTGCATGCGGCCGTCCTGCACCGAGAAGACCTGGCGCATCGCCACGCCGTTGATGTTCAGGCTGGCGCGCCACTCATGGCCGGTGTAGACCAGGGCCTGGCCCTTGCCACTGAAGGGCGAGCCATCGGCAAACTGGCCCTGCAACTCCACGGCGTAGCGGTCCTGCTCTGCGGCCTGGACGCGCATGCTGCCGCGCAGCTCACCCTTGCCGGGCATGTGGCCGCTGAAGCTCCAGTTGCCCGCGAAGGCGGCGCTGCCGGGCATGTGCTGGCGCCACTGTTGCCAGGCGGCGCTGTCCATGGGATAGGTCTTGGCCATGTAGGGCACCATCTCTTCCAGTGCGATCTTCAGCCACTCGCGGTCGCGGCCGTATTGCTGGTATTCGAGCGATGGCCATTGGCCCAGGTGCTGATTGACCAGGTGGCGCCATTCCTGCTCCGGGCGGCGCTGCAGAGTGGGCCGGGCAGCCGAGTGGCAGCGGGCGCACATTTCCTTGTAGCGCTGGTCGCCGATCTGCTCGACGGTGTTGAGCCGGCGCTCCAGCGCATAGTGGCCCAAGGCGCTTTCCGCGGGGGCCAGGCCCTGGCGGTCCGCCAGGTACTTGACCACGGTGCTCCGGTCTTCATCGCTGATCTGCACGCCATGGGCGTTCTGCATGCGCGCAATCGTCATCAGCCAGCCTTCGGGAGTCTTGCGCTGGTGGCTGATGCGGCTCCATGCCTGCGGCCCTTGGGGGGCGTGGCAGGCTGCGCAGGTCTGGGTGATGATGCTCACGGCATCGCGCGGCTGCGTCGTGGCAGCGCCGGCGCCGCAGAGCGAGAAGGCGGTAATGGCCAGGGCGGCCATATGCCTGTGCAAGTGCTGCTTGTGCTTCAAGAGATGTCTCCTTCCGTGGGTCTTATGAGCTTGCAAGGCCGGCATGGCCCTACCGCATTCGCCAGCCATAAAGCATGGCGCGTGCCAATCCGGGCCTGTTTCGGGGAAACCCGGGGGATTGCTATCGGGCCGGCGCATGCCATTGAGCCTGGATTGCGGGTGTGGGCGGCGGTGGCGCAGTGGAACTGTCTCAGGCCGTCTCGCATCGTCTCGGCCAGTCTCATTCTTGAGACCGCAGGGCGCGGCCTCGCTGCACGCCGGCGGCCATGCCGCGGGCGCAGTGGCCAGGGGGCTGCCGGCTGGAGGCGGCATGGCTGCCGGTTGGCATGGAAGCTGCTCAAGCCTGGTCTCCTTACCCTGGCAACTTCCATTAGGAGACATGAGAATGAGTGAGCAATTTGCAGTCCTGCCGGCCGTGCAGCAATTTCTTCGGCAAGACCACCGGCTCTGGATAGACGGGCGCTGGGAGGCGGCCGGCTCCGGCCAGACCATGGCCTTGTTCAACCCCGCCACGGCCGAGGAGCTATGCCGGGTGCAACGCGGCACGGCCGCCGATGTGGAGCGCGCCGTGCAGGCTGCGCGCAGGGCTTTCGATGACTCTCGCTGGAGCCGCATGCGTCCCCGCGAACGCCAGAATCTGCTGTGGCGCCTGGCAGATCTGATCGAGCGCGACGCGGACGTGCTGGCCCAGATCGAATGCCAGAACAACGGCAAGAGCGCTGCGGTGGCCCGGGCCATGGATGTGCAGCTGTGCATCGACTTCCTGCGCTACATGGCGGGCTGGGCCACCAAGATCGAGGGCAGCGTGCCCGAGGTATCGATGCCGCTGATGCCGGACGGGCATTTCCACAGCTTCGTGCGCCGCGAGGCGGTGGGTGTGGTGGGGGCCGTGGTGGCCTGGAATTTTCCGCTGCTGCTGGCGTGCTGGAAGCTGGGGCCGGCGCTTGCCACTGGCTGCACCATGGTGCTCAAGCCGGCCGACGAAACGCCGCTCTCGGCGCTGTGGCTGGCGCGGCTGGTCGAGGAGGCGGGCTATCCGGCCGGCGTCTTCAACTTGGTGACCGGCGTGGGCGCCGAGGCAGGCGCTGCGCTGGCAGCCCACCCTGCGGTGGACAAGCTGACCTTCACCGGCTCCACCGAGGTGGGCAAGCTGATCGGCAAGGCAGCCATGGATTCCATGACCCGCGTCACCCTGGAGCTGGGCGGCAAATCGCCCACCATCGTGCTGGCGGATGCCGATCCCGCGGTGGCGGCGGCCGGCGCGGCGGGCGCCATCTTCTTCAACCATGGCCAGGTCTGCTGCGCGGGCTCGCGCCTGTACGTGCATCGCAAGCACTTCGACAATGTGGTGGGAGACATCGCCGGCATTGCCAGCAGGATGAAGCTGGGCAGCGGCATGGACCCCTCTGTGGACATGGGGCCGCTGGTTTCGGCCAAGCAGCAGCAGCGCGTGTTCGGCTACATCGAGCAGGGCCGGGCGCTGGGCGCCACGCTGGCCTCCGGCGGCGGCAAGAGCGGGCCGGGCTATTTCGTGCAGCCGACGGTGATGGTGGACGTGCAGCAGAAAGGGTTGCTGGTGCAGGAGGAGATCTTCGGCCCGGTGCTCGTGGCCATGCCCTTCGACGACCTGGACGAGGCCGTGCGCCTGGCCAACGACTCGCGCTATGGGCTGGGTGCCAGCATCTGGACCAACAACCTCAGCGATGCACACCGGCTGGTGCCGCGCATCAAGGCCGGCTCCGTCTGGGTGAACTGCCACAGCGCGCTGGACCCGAGCATGCCGTTCGGCGGCTACAAGCTCTCGGGCCTGGGGCGCGAGATGGGGGCGGCCTCCATCGAGCACTATACCGAGCTGAAGTCGGTGGTGATGAGCGTTTGATGGCCGCCAAGCAGGCCGTGCGCCTGCAGCCAGCCCAGCAGCGCGGCTCGGGCGGCGGGTGCCTGGGCCTGCAGTTGCAGGCGCAGCCAGGCCTCTGGCTGCGGTGCCTGGCGCAGGCCCAGGAGCAGCGGGGCCAGTTCCACGCCGGCCACCTGCCACATCCCCAGCGGCTGGTCGGCGCTGATGACGACCTCGGCCTGCCGGATGTAGTGCCCATCCACGACCGGGCGGGCGGCAAGTGATAGCTGCGCGCCCGGCGCCGGATGCAGCGGTTCGCGGTCGGGCCAGCCGCTGCGCTCGCGCCAGAAGGCGTGGCCGGGCCAGCGCTGCTCCAGCGCATAGAAATCCCTGCCGGTGCGCGCAAAGCGCAGGTACAGGTGCTCTATGCGCTGGGCGTGGAATTGCAGGGCCAGCGCCGCGTCGCCGGGCCGCTGCATCAAGGTATGGGCCACGGCCGGCGCCTGCAGCGCCGAGGACAGGGACTGGAAGATGCCATTGCCCGACAGGGGGTCCACAGCCATGGCGGCATCGCCCACACGCAGCCAGTGGGCGCCGCCGGTTTCGGCGCTGAGCGTCGCGGTGCTGGGCCTTGCGTTCAGCGCTATCTGCGCTGCAGCGGGCGGCGGCCCCAGCAGCCGCAATGCCAGCGGGGTCTGCCGCAGGGGCTGGCTCCACTGCGCAATCCCTGGACGCGGCGGCAGCGCGGCGTGCCGCGGATCGAGCGTGCACTGCCAGTAGCGGCGGCCGTCGGCCAGGCAGGCCATCCAGGCCCAGCCCTGTTCCATGCTTTCGATGCCCACGCGGCTTTCCGCCATCGCCGGGCCTTGCCAGGCATGCAGCAGGCTCAGGGTCTGCGGTCCCTTGCGGCCCTGGGCCAGGGCCGGCGCCAGCCGCCCCCGGGCTTCGATGACGAAACCGGCCTGCAGGCTGTGCAGCCGGCCGGCGGTATCGAGCTGTACGGTATGGCCGCTGGCATGGACCTGCCAGGAGCGGATGCTGGACTGCAGCACCGGCACCGAGGCCTGTGCGAGGTCTTCGCGCAGCGCGGCATCCAGCCGCTGGCGATCCAGCAACCACTCCTGGTTGCTGGCACGTTCGTCGCCATTCCAGCGCACGGTGCGCAGCGACGGGCCGCCCGCGGTGGCCGCGGCGTCGGTGAGGCCGGCCTGGCGCAGGCCCTGCAGGCCGCGGGCGGAAATGCCTTCTATCGCCTGGAAGCGCCGCCAGTCGCCGGCCACGCAGACGGCATAGCCCAGCCGCGCCAGGCCCAGCGCCGCGGCGCAGCCCGCGGGGCCTGTGCCGAGCACCAGAACGTCACACGATGCCGGAGGCTGGCGCAGCATGCCGTACCGCTTTCGCTGAGGGCGGGGTCTGGGGCCCCTGGATGCTGGCGCGCTGGCGCAGCAGCTCGATTTGGCGCGCCGCGGACAGCGCTGGCGATTTGGTCCGTTCGGTCCGTTCGCGCCATTCGTGCCATTGGGCCGCCAGGTGCCCGCACAGCGCGGCATTGGCCATGCTGGCGCCGGCGGGGCCCTGCGCCTGCTGGCGCACCGCGGCCCCGAAATCGGTCTGGGCGCTGCCCAGCCAGGACCATTCGTGCGCGGCGCAGCGGGCGTCGCCGGTGACGCGCAGCACGCCGGGGTAGGCAGCTGGGTAGACGGGCGCTCCGCGCGCGGGCGCGGAGGCGCATAGCAGCATGCCCGCGGCCAGGGCATCTGCCACCGCCTGGGCAAGGCGCGGGCGGTCATCGCGCACGCCCAGGCTCATGCAGGCCATGTCGGCCTGCTCGCTGCGCAGCCAGTCGAGCGCCGCGGCGATCTGCAGCGTGCTGGTCCGCCCGCCCGCATCGAATACCTGGGCGATCAGCAGATCGGCCAGGGGGGCGTAGCGGCGCACGATCCGGCTTACTGCGCTGCCGTGGCCCATGGCGTCGGGCTGCAGGGCCGCGCAGGCGACGGCGCCGTCCGCAGCCAGCACGAACCCCCGGCCTTGCAGCGCAGGCGGCTGCAGCCCGGAGTCCGCGCCGCTGTCGATGATGCCTATGCGCACCGGTCTCATGCCGTAGCCCTTGCGGCGGCTTCGGGCCGGAGTTCCTGCAGCCGGCCCTGGCTGAGCCGCCAGTGCTGGTCCGCGCCCGCCAGCGTCTCGGGGCGGTGGCTGACCAGGATGCGCGTACGGTCGTGGAACAGGGCATCGATCTCGGCGAGTATCTGGCGCTCGCGCTTCAGGTCGACGGCCGAGGTGGCCTCATCAAGCACGAGAATGGCCGGCTCCTGCAGCAGCGCCCTGGCGATGGCAATGCGCTGGCGCTGGCCGCCCGACAGCTGCTGGCCGCGTTCGCCCACCTGGGTCTGCAGTCCGTGCTCCAGGCCCGCAATCCAGTCCGACAGGCCGGCGCGGCGCGCGGCATCGGCAATGCGCTCGTCGCCGGCTTCCGGGCAGGCATAGCCGATGTTGTCGCGCAGGCTGGCGCGAAACAGCAGCGTATCCTGGCTGACCACGGCGATGCGGCGGCGCCACTGCTGCAGCTCCAGCGCCGTCAGCGGCTGGCCGCCATAGCGAATGCAGCCTAGCTCCGGGTCTTCGAAGCGCAGCAGCAGGTCGATGAGGGTGGATTTGCCGGCGCCCGATGCGCCGTGCAGGGCAATCTTGCGGCCTGCAGGGAAGAGGGCGCTGGCGCCGTCGAGCACGGCGCGGGCCGCATCGGGATAGCGAAAGCACACGCCCTCCAGCTCCAGGTCGCAGATCCCGGCGGCTGGCGCGCGCGGCGCGGGCGCGGCCTGCACGCTCACCGGGGCCTGGCGCAATTCCATGGCCCGCGCCAGGCTGACCTGCATGCGCTGGGTGGCGACATAGATGTTCAGCAGGCTCTTGACCGGGCCTATTGCCATGCCCAGGTAGGAGGAAAAGGCGATCAGCGAGCCCAGCTGCCACTGGCCCTGGATGACCCAGTAGCCACCCAGCAGAAAGACGGCGGCCCGGGACAGCGAGGTCAGGGTGGAGGGCAGTGCCTGGGTGAGGATTTCGGTTTTCTGCAGGCCCAGCAGGCTGTCCATGTAGTGCCCGGTGTGCCGACCCAGCCGCTGCAGCTCGGCCTGCTGCTGGCCGCTGGCCTGGGTGAGCTTGAGGGCCGGCAGGCTTTCGACGAGGAAGGAGGAGAGGTCGGTGCTGCTTTCGCGCAGCGCCCGGGTGCGCGCTTCCAGGCGCGGGCGCATGCGCTGCAGCCAGAGAAATTCGAGCGGCAGCAGCAAGGCGGCGACCAGGGCCAGCTTCCACGACAGCGTGAGCAGCAGCGCCAGGGCCCCCAGCAGGCCGATCAGGCTGGATAGCGCGGCAAACAGGGAGTCCACCGCGAAGCGCTGGATCTCGGCCACATCGGAGTCCAGGCGCGACAGCAGGTCGCCCAGGCGCTTGCGGGCGAAGAAGGATGGCGACAGCCTTTGCAGATGCGCATAGATGTCGGCGCGCAGCGCGAACAGGATGCGGCCGGACAGCCGCGTGTGCTGCAGCCGGTTGATGCCGGAGAGCACGACAGCGGCGAGGCCGGCGAGCAGCAGCACGCCGCACATGGTGGCCAGCATGGCATAGTCGCGCGCCACCAGCCCGTCGTCGATCAGCAGCTTGGTGAACCACGGCTGCGCCAGCGCCAGTCCTGTGGCCAGCAGCGATGTCGCCAGCAGCCTGGCGATGGCCCGGCGCTCGGGCCGCACGAAAGCATACAGCCAGCCCAGGGGCGTGGCGGGATGCGGCGCGGGGGCGGGGCTGGCTGGCATGGCGCGGGCTGGGGTGGACCTGGTTCGGGTGAGGACGCCGTCAAGAATAGGGGGCGGCGCCAAGGCCGTGGCCCCCCGCTGGCGCCGGGGGATGGCGGTCGGCAGCTTTAGCATCCATACTGGCGCAGCTTGCGGTAGAAAGTGGCCCGGCTGATGCCCAGCGAGCGCGCTGCCGCCGTCGCGTTGCCGCCATGCTGCTGCAGCGCTTCGGTCAGGGCCTGGGCCTGCAGCGCCTGCAGCTTGCTGGCGGGCGCAGCTGCCGGGGGCATGGTGCCGGTGCTCAACTGGGCGAGAAATCCCGCGCTCAAATGGCCGGGCTGCAAAGGCGTGTGCGCATCTTCACGCAAAGCCAGCGCGGTGCGCAGCACCATCTCCAGCTGGCGGATATTGCCGGGCCAGTCGTGGCGCCGCAGCAATTGCATGAACTCGGGGCTGATAGGCACGGGCACACCAGCCAGCCGCTGGGCCAACTGGCTGGCCAGCTCGGCAAAATCGCCGCGCTGGCGCAGCGGCTGCAGCAGCAGCGTGAATCCATGGATGCGGTAGAAGAGGTCTTGGCGGAACTGCTGCTGCGCGACCATCGCCGCGAGGTCGCGGTGGGTTGCGCAGATGAGCAGCACATCCAGCTCCACCTCGGCGCCCGAGCCCAGCGGAGTGATCCTGCGCTCTTGCAGCACACGCAGCAATCGGGCCTGCAGGCTCGGCGGCATGTCGCCGATCTCGTCGAGAAACAGCGTGCCGCCATGGGCCTGCAGCAGCCGGCCGGGCGCGCCGCCGCGGCGGGCGCCGGTGAAGGCCCCTTCACGGTAGCCGAACAGCTCCGACTCGATGAGGCCTTCGGGAATGGCGGCGCAATTGATGGCGACAAAGGGCTGCTGCGCGCGCTTGCTATGGGCGTGCAGGGTGCGCGCCGCGACCTCCTTGCCGGTGCCGGTCTCGCCTTGCAGCAGGATGGGTACGCCGGCATTCAGGGCCTTGATGCTGTCCTGCAGCTGCTGGCCCAGGCCGGCGCCGCTCATGGGTGGCTGGGTGGCGGCAGCCTTGGCCGCGGGCCTCGCCACGCCCTGCGGGGCTAGCTGCCGCCGCAGCGCGGCGGGCCATTGCTCGCAGCGCATGTACAGCGTGGATCCGCGGTAGCCTTGTTCCAGTATGGAGACATGGTGCAGGCGTACCTGCAGCGACTCAAGCGAGAGGCCCAGCAGTTCATCGAGCCGCATGCCGCGCAGCTGCTGCGCCGGCCGGTTGAGCAGGCTGCATGCCTGTTCATTGACGGCCTGGATGATGCCTTTGCCATCGATGGCCAGCAGGCCGCGCCAGGCGGATTCCAGGTACGGTTGGCGGCTGTGCATGGACAGGACCAGGTGCTCGCCATGGGCGGCACACAGCAACCGGCCCTCGATCTGCCTGGCCGAGAGCATGAGCAGGTTGATGCTGTCGCGGGGCGCGCGCAGCGGGCCTTCGCGGGTCAGGTCCAGAACGCCTGCCAACTCGCCGTGTGCATTGCGTATCGGCACGGCTATGCAGGACAGATGGGCCAGTCCGTCGAGAAAGTGTTCGCCGCTGTTGATCCAGACGGGATTTTGGTGCACGAGCGAAGTGCCCAGGGCGTTGGTGCCCCGGATGGATTCGTCCCAGCAAACCCCCTCGCGCACCTGCTCGACGCAGATCGGGTTGCTGGCATTGCCCAGCGAGCCATTGACGCGCAGCACCTGGGCATCGGCATCGGCAAGCACCAGCGCGCCATGCCGTGCATATTGCTGGGTCAGGAATTCGAGTTCGGGCTCGGCGCACTGCCTCAGCAGTTCGGCATCCCGACTGGAGCCCAGGCTGTGGCCGGTGGGGCATACTTCGCCGGGGCGCAGGCCATAGGACAGGCTGCGCTTCCAGGATGCCTCGATGGCTGGAGGGAGAATGCCTTGGGCCAGCAAGCCTTCGCCATGAAGCCGGCTGCGCATGCTCTGCAACACGCGCAGCCGCTCCTCTTCATTGTTCCACGGAGGGGGCTCGGGGACTGGAGTCATGGCAACGGTCATTGCATATGGCCTGGGGGCAACCCTTCTCTGAGGAGGTCATGCCCAAGGCCGGGCCCTCGGCGCTCCACAAGGCCCGGGGGCACTCGCCTGGGCGAAAAATCTGCATGGCACGGGCCTGAGGGCGGCGATATCGGGCAAGGATTGAAAGTGATTGCATACGCCCCATGCCGGCTTGGCAACTGGAGTTTGCCCTAATCCTCTTGGCGCCATGGGGGCTCTGCCTGGATTGGCCGTGGAAAATGACCCCCAAGCTTGCTCACTGCGTGTAGCCGCTGCCCCCCGAGGGGGCGCTTTTTCACCTTGGGGCGGCCCGGCGGTGAGAAAAAGACCCCCACGCTTGCTCACTGCGTGTAGCCGCTGCCCCCTATGCCGGGCGCCCCCAAGGGGGCGCTTTTCATCTTGGGGCGGCCCGGCGATGAAAAGTGGCCCCTCGGCCAACCGCTTCGCGCTTGCCCGATCCCCCGAGGGGATGCTTTTTCACCTTGGGGCGGCCCGGCGATGAAAAATGACCCCCCACGCTCCCCACTTCGTGTGGTCGCTGCCCCTCCAAGAGGGGTGCTTTTCATCTTGGGGCGGCCCGGCGATGAAAAAAGCCCACGCGCCGATGGCGCATGGGCTTGCGAGGCAGCCGCCGGCGGGTGCACCGGCGGAGGGGATCAACGCTGCTCGATAGGCTTCACGTCGCGGCTGGCGGCGCCGGTGAACAGCTGGCGCGGACGGCCGATCTTGTACTCGGGGTCGGCCATTTGCTCGTTGAGCTGGGCGATCCAGCCCACGGTACGGGCCAGCGCGAAGATGCCGGTGAACAGGTTCACCGGGATGCCGATGGCGCGCTGCACGATGCCGGAGTAGAAGTCCACGTTCGGGTAGAGCTTGCGTTGCACGAAGTAGTCGTCTTCCAGCGCGATCTTCTCCAGCTTCTTGGCCAGCGCGAACAGGGGATCGTTCTCCAGGCCCAGCTCGGACAGGATTTCGTTGCAGGTTTCCTGCATCAGCTTGGCGCGCGGGTCGTAGTTCTTGTAGACGCGGTGGCCAAAGCCCATCAGCTTGACGCCGCTGTTCTTGTCCTTGACCTGCTCCATGAACTCGCCAACCTTGGCAATGCCGCCGTTGCGCTGGATGTCTTCCAGCATGTTCAGGCAGGCTTCGTTGGCGCCGCCGTGGGCAGGGCCCCACAGGCAGGCCACGCCGGCGGAGATGGCGGCGAAGGGGTTGGTGCCCGACGAGCCGCACAGGCGCACGGTGGAGGTGGAGGCGTTTTGCTCGTGGTCTGCGTGCAGGATGAAGATGCGGTCCAGCGCGCGCTCGACCACGGGGTTGACCTTGTACTCCTCGCAGGGGTTGCCGAACATCATCCGCATGAAGTTGCCGGCGTACGACAGGTCGTTCTTGGGATACATGTAGGGCTGGCCGACGCCGTACTTGTAGGCCATGGCCACCAGCGTGGGCATCTTGGCGATCAGGCGGATCGCGGCGATGTTGCGGTGCTCGGGGTTGTTGATGTCGGTGCTGTCGTGGTAGAAGGCCGACATGCCGCCCACCAGGCCGGTCAGCACGGCCATCGGGTGCGCGTCGCGGCGGAAGCCCCGCAGGAAGAATTGCATCTGCTCGTTGACCATGGTGTGCTGGGTCACGAGGTGCTCGAAGTCAGCCTTCTGCTTTTCGTTGGGCAGCTCGCCGTACAGCAGCAGGTAACAGGTTTCCAGGAAGTTGCAGTTCTTGGCCAGTTGCTCGATTGGGTAGCCGCGATACAGCAGCTCGCCCTTGTCGCCATCGATATAGGTGATGGCGGACTGGCAGGCCGCGGTAGAGAGGAAGCCCGGATCATAGGTGAACATGCCCGTTTGCGCATACAGCTTGCGGATGTCGATGACATCCGGGCCGATCGTGCCCTGGTAGACCGGGAGCTCGATACCGGCGGCGCCGTTGCTAAACGATAGCGTGGCTTTGTTGTCTGCTAGTTTCATCACTGATTCCTTCACGAGTTGGTCCGCGTGGATGCGTTTGTTTTGCGGCTGCGCAGCATCCCGAGTACTTCCTGGACCTCGGGGGTGCCGAGTTCGGCCGTGGCCTCCTTGCGCCTGAGCAGCAAGTCGAGCAGGTCGTTGTCGGACAGGTCCATCAAAGCGGTCAGCCCTTGCGCCTGGCGGACAGTCAGGCTTGCTCCATAGGTTTTGAAGAACTGTTCGATGAAGATGTCGTTTTCCACCAGGCCCCGGCGGCAGCGCCACTGGAGCAGGTTGCGTTCACGTTCACCGAGCAGTTCGTTGTTCATCGCTGTGTCCTGCACCATCCGTCAGATGGCGCGACGCACCATCAGTTCCTTAATCTTGCCGATCGCGCGCGTGGGGTTCAGGTGCTTGGGGCACACGTCCACGCAGTTCATGATGGTGTGGCAGCGGAACAGGCGATAGGGGTCTTCCAGGTTGTCGAGGCGCTCGCCGGTGTGCTCGTCGCGGCTGTCGGCGATGAAGCGGTAGGCCTGCAGCAGGCCGGCCGGGCCCACGAACTTGTCGGGGTTCCACCAGAAGCTGGGGCAGCTGGTCGAGCAGCTCGCGCACAGGATGCACTCGTACAGGCCGTTGAGCTCTTCGCGCTCTTCGGGCGACTGCAGGCGCTCGCGCTCGGGCGCGGGCGTGTCCACCATCAGGTAGGGCTTGATCGAGTGGTACTGCTTGAAGAACTGGGTCATGTCCACGATCAGGTCGCGGATCACCGGCAGGCCGGGCAGGGGCTTGAGAACGATGGTGCCCTTGAGGGTGTTCATGTTCGTCAGGCAGGCCAGGCCGTTCTTGCCGTTGATGTTCATCGCGTCCGAGCCGCACACGCCTTCGCGGCACGAGCGGCGGAACGAGATCGACGGGTCCTGCGCCTTCAGCTTGACCAGCGCGTCCAGCAGCATGCGCTCATGGCCGTCCAGCTCGACCTCGACGGTCTGCATGTAGGGCTTGGCGTCCTTGTCCGGGTCGTAGCGGTAGATTTGGAAAGTGCGTTTCATGTTCTTCTCTCGTGAGGCGGCTGATGGTTAGAACGTGCGGACCTTGGGCGGAATGGATTCCACCGTCAGCGGCTTCAGGTTGACGGGCTTGTAGCTCAGGCTGTTGGAGGCGCTGTGCCACAGCGTGTGCTTGAGCCATTCCTTGTCATTGCGTCCGAGCGGGAAGTCGGCGTGGTCGGCCGGGTGCTCGTAGTCGTACACCGTGTGCGCGCCGCGGCATTCGTGGCGGGCGGCGGCCGAGGTCATCGTGGCCTGGGCCACTTCGATCAGGTTGTCGACTTCCAGCGCTTCCATGCGCGCGGTGTTCCACACCTTGGACTTGTCCTTGAGCGTGACCTTGCCGACCTTGTCGCGGATGGCGTTGATCTTGACCACGCCTTCGTCCATGCCCTTTTGCGTGCGGAACACGCCGGCGTGCTGCTGCATCGAGGCGCGGATCTCATTGGCGATGTCCTGCGCGTAGATGCCTTCCGAGGAACTGTCCAGCTCGTTGAGGCGGGCCAGCGTGCGCTCGCTGCCGTCGGCCGGCACCGGCTGGAACTCGCCATAGCCGTTGACGAATTCGACGATGTGCTTGCCGGCCGATTTGCCGAACACCAGCAGGTCGAGCAGCGAGTTCGTGCCCAGCCGGTTGGCGCCGTGCACCGACACGCAGGAGCATTCGCCCACCGCGTACAGGCCGCCCACCACCTGGTTCTGCTGGCCGTCGTGCACCACGACCTGGCCGTTGATGTTGGTGGGGATGCCGCCCATCTGGTAGTGGATGGTGGGCACCACGGGAATGTCTTCCTTGGTGATGTCCACGTTGGCGAAGTTGTGGCCGATCTCCTCCACCGATGGCAGGCGCTTGCGGATGGTGTCCGCGCCCAGGTGGCTGAGCTTCATCAGGATGTAGTCCTTGTTCGGACCGCAGCCCCGGCCTTCCTTGATCTCCTGGTCCATCGAGCGCGAGACGAAATCACGCGGCGCCAGGTCCTTGAGCGTGGGCGCATAGCGCTCCATGAAGCGCTCGCCTTCGCTGTTGAGCAGGATGGCGCCTTCGCCGCGGCAGCCCTCGGTCAGCAGCACGCCCGCGCCGGCCACGCCGGTGGGGTGGAACTGCCAGAACTCCATGTCCTGCAGCGGGATGCCGGCGCGCGCGGCCATGCCCAGGCCGTCGCCGGTGTTGATGAAGGCGTTGGTCGAGGCGGCGAAGATGCGGCCCGCGCCGCCAGTGGCCAGCAGCACGGCCTTGGCCTGCAGCTCGTACAGGTCGCCGGTTTCCAGTTCCAGCGCGGTTACACCGACCACGTCGCCGGCTTCGTTGCGGATCAGGTCCAGCGCCATCCACTCCACGAAGAAGTTGGTCTTGGCCTTGACGTTCTGCTGGTACAGCGTGTGCAGCATGGCGTGGCCGGTGCGGTCGGCCGCGGCGCAGGCGCGCTGCACGGGCTTTTCGCCATGGTTGGCGGTGTGGCCGCCGAAGGGGCGCTGGTAGATGGTGCCGTCGGGGTTGCGGTCGAACGGCATGCCGAAGTGCTCCAGCTCGTACACCACCTTCGGTGCCTCGCGGCACATGAATTCGATGGCGTCCTGGTCACCCAGCCAGTCCGAGCCCTTGATGGTGTCGTAGAAGTGCCATTCCCAGTTGTCCTCGCTCATGTTGCCCAGCGACGCCGACACGCCGCCCTGGGCGGCCACGGTGTGCGAGCGGGTGGGGAAGACCTTGGACAGGCAGGCCACGTTCAGGCCCGCGCGAGAAAGCTCCAGGGCCGCGCGCATGCCGGAGCCGCCGGCGCCGACGATGACCACGTCGAACTTGCGCTTGCTGATGTTCTCTTTCGTATAGCTCATTGTTTTCTTTCAATCGCGGGTATCACAGACGCCACAGAACCTGCAGGCCCCAGCCCAGGCAGCCCACCAACCACACCAGCACGCCGACCTGCAGCACCAGGCGCAGGACTACGGGCTGGACGTAGTCCATGAAGATTTCACGCATGCCCACCCAGGCGTGGTAGGCCAGCGCCACCAGCACGCCGAAGGTGATGAACTTCATCCACTGCTGCGAGAAGATGCCGGCCCACTGCTCGTAGCCGATGGGGCCCTTGATCAGCAGCACCTGCGCCAGCAGCACGATGGTGAACAGCGCCATCAGCAGACCGGTGACGCGCTGCGCCAGCCAGTCGCGCAAGCCGTAGTGCGCACCGACCACGGTGCGCTTGGAGCCGTAATTGACGGACATGGGGATTCCTTTCCTGTTATTTCTCTGCTTTTATGCGTGGGGTTCAGTACAGGCCGAACAGCTTGGCGCCCAGGGCCGCGGTCAGGATCAGGCTGATCGCGAAGCAGCCGACGGCCGAGGACTTGCCGAATTCCTTGCTCACCGCGTGGTGCGACACGTCCATCCAGATGTGGCGCAGGCCGGCGCAGAAGTGGTGCAGGTAGGCCCAGATCAGCGCCAGCGTGGCCAGCTTGATGAACCAGCCGGGGAAGATGCCGGCGCCGGTGCTGAAGGCGGCGGTGAAGCGCGCGTACGAGAATTCCGAGGTCAGCGAGGTGTCGAACAACCAGACCACGAAGGGCAGCAGCACGAACATCAGGGCGCCGCTGGCACGGTGCAGGATCGACAGGATGGCGGCCAGGGGCATGCGGTAGCCCGAGACGTCCGTGAATACGTTGATATTCCGGAACTCCGGCCGCTTCTTGGTGATTTCGGTCATGGGTGCTTCTTTCGTGGAGGTAACTGCTGTGTAACTCGGTGGCAAAAAACCGGGAAAATTTTATTGCAATGCAGCGAAAACGCCTAAGGGTTTCACACTATATCGCATGAGAATTGCACGACGGTGGCGCTTGTTAACTCAAGGTGTTGCTGTAGTAGTGGGTATCGGTGCGGTAGAGGCCTCTTCGTAACTCCATGGGAATGTCGTTATAAGTGTAAGCAATGCGCTCTACGCTGAGCAGCGGTGTCCGGTCGGCGACCTGGAGCAGCGCGCTCTGGGCGGCGTCGGGCAGCACGGCGCGCAGCTTCTCTTCGGCCCGCACCATGCGCACGCCGTATTCCAGCTCGAACATGGCGTAGGTTGGGCCGGCGTAGTCGCGCATCTGCTCGGCGGTGAGCGACTTGAAGTTGGCGCCCGGCAGCCAGATGTCCTCGAGGATGGTGGGCGTGCCCGAGAAGGCCAGCACCCGCCGCACGTGGATCAGCGATTCGCCGGTGGGCACGGACAGCAGCTTGCAGATCTCGCTGCTGCCCTTGACGGCGCGGCACTGGATGATACTGCGCTGCGCGGGGCCTTCCTCGCTGCTGTCGGCCTTGTCGGGCAGCAGGCGCAGGAAGCGGTACTGCACATGGCGCTCGGCATGCGTGGCCACGAAGGTGCCCTTGCCCTGGCGGCGCATCAGCAGGTTCTCGGCGGCCAGCTCGTCGATCGCCTTGCGCACCGTGCCCTGGCTGACGCGGTAGCGCGAGGCCAGCTCCATCTCGCTGGGGATCATCTCGCCGGGCTTCCAGATGCCGCCCTGCAGGCCCTGCAGGATCAGCCCCTTGATCTGCTGGTACAGGGGGCTGAATGCCGGCGTGGGGGCACCCGTGCCGTCGCCGGCAAGGGGCAGGCTGGGCTCTTGCGCACTGGGCTGCGCGTTGGAAAGTGTGACTGCCATTTCAATCTGCAATCATATCTTATATAAGACATAAGACAAATTGACCGGGCGAAGAAATCAGGAGTACACTTGCGGCCGGTTTGACAGGCTGATGCCGGATGCCGTGCAAGTGGAGTTTTCCCGGGGCGGGTTGGGGCAGCAGCTTGGGTTGATCCCTCTTATCTTTCCTTTTCTGGAGTTTTCCCCATGAGCAAAAAGCCCGTCCGTGTTGCCGTCACCGGCGCCGCTGGCCAAATCGGTTACGCCCTGTTGTTCCGCATCGCTTCCGGCGAAATGTTGGGCAAGGATCAGCCCGTCATCCTGCAATTGCTCGAAATCCCCGACGAAAAGGCCCAGAACGCGCTCAAGGGCGTGATCATGGAACTCGAAGACTGCGCCTTCCCGCTGCTGGCCGGCATCGAAGCCCACAGCGATCCGATGACCGCCTTCAAGGATACCGATTATGCGCTGCTGGTCGGCGCCCGTCCGCGCGGCCCCGGCATGGAGCGTGCCGACCTGCTGGCCGCCAACGCGCAGATCTTCACGGCACAGGGCAAGGCGCTGAACGCCGTGGCCTCGCGCAACGTGAAGGTGCTGGTGGTGGGCAACCCCGCCAACACCAACGCCTACATCGCGATGAAGTCGGCCCCCGACCTGCCGGCCAAGAACTTCACCGCCATGCTGCGCCTGGACCACAACCGCGCTGCATCGCAGCTGGCTGCCAAGGGCGGCTTCAAGGTGGGCGACATCCGCAAGCTGACCGTCTGGGGCAACCACTCGCCCACGATGTACGCCGACTACCGCTTCGCCACCGTGGACGGCAAGTCGGTCAAGGACGCGATCAACGACCAGGCCTGGAACAAGGACGTGTTCCTGCCCACCGTGGGCAAGCGCGGCGCCGCCATCATCGCGGCGCGCGGCCTGTCCTCGGCGGCCTCGGCCGCCAATGCCGCGATCGACCACATGCGCGACTGGGCCCTGGGCTCCAAGGGCGAATGGGTCACCATGGGCGTGCCCTCCAACGGTGAATACGGCATTCCCAAAGACATCGTGTTCGGCTTCCCCGTGACCACCGAAAACGGCGAATACAAGATCGTCGAAGGCCTGGAGATCGACGCCTTCTCGCAAGAGTGCATCAACAAGACCCTGGCCGAGCTGCAAGGCGAGCAGGACGGCGTCAAGCACCTGCTCTGATCTGCCTATGCTGCAGTGGAACCCCGGGCTTTATCGCCAATTCGAGGACGAGCGCACCCGTCCCGCCGCCGAGCTGCTGGCGCGGGTGCCGCTGGCCGATGACGCGGCCTATGTCGTCGACCTGGGCTGCGGCCCGGGAAACTCCACCGAGCTGCTGGCGCGGCGCTTTCCCAAGGCGCATGTGCTGGGCGTGGACAACTCCGAGTCCATGCTGGCCGATGCGCGCCAGCGCCTGCCGGCCGCCAGTTTCGAATGGGGCGATATCGCCCGGTGGCAAGCCCCGCTGCTGCAGGGTCGCAAGCCCGAGCTGATCTATGCCAACGCCGCGCTGCAGTGGGTGGGCGGCCACGAGACGCTGCTGCCGCGCCTGCTGGCCATGCTGGCGCCCGGCGGCGTGCTCGCAGTGCAGATGCCCGACAACCGTGAAGAGCCCACGCACCGCCTGATGCGCGAGGTGGCCGGCGAAGCACCCTGGGCCGAGGCGATTGGCGACCCCCACAAGATGCGCACCGATCTGCTCAAGATCGGGCAATACTACGATCTGCTGGTGCGGGATGCCCGCTTGGTGGCCCGCGTGGACGTGTGGCACACCATCTACCAGCACCCGATGGCCGATGCCAAGGCCATCGTCGACTGGGTGAGCGGCACCGGCCTCAGGCCTTTCCTGCAGCCGCTCGGCCCGGCGCTGGCGCAGGGCTTCGTCGCCGAATACACCCGGCGCATCGATGCCGCCTATCCGCCGCGCGCCGACGGGCGCCGGCTGCTGGCCTTTCCCCGCATGTTCATGGTTGCCCAGCGTACTGGCGAAGGCGCCTGATGACCGAGATGACCGTTTCTTCTTCCTCCATCCACCCCGCCGCGGTCTTGCTCGGTGCCCAGGGCGGCCATGCCGCGCTGCCGGTGTGCGACCACTACAGCGGCGTCGAGGAACGCATGCGCAAGAGCCTGCAGCTGCAGCAGCAGATGACGCAGGAGTTCGGCCGCTGCGTCTTTGACGTGACACTGGACTGCGAGGACGGCGCCGCCGTCGGCGAGGAGCGCGCGCATGCGCGCCTGGTGGTGGCGCTGCTCAAGGCCAGCGATCCGGCAAACCGCGTCGCGGCGCGGGTGCATGCGGTGGACCACCCGGCATTCGCCGACGACATCGCCACCATCGCCGGCGAGGCGGGCGAGCACCTGTGCCACATCATGGTGCCCAAGGTCGAGTCGGTCGACGACGTGCTCCAGGCCGAGAAGCTGCTGGAGCGCGCGAGCGGCACGCGCGTGCCGCTGCATGTCTTGATAGAGTCGCCGCTGGCGCTGCAGCATGCCCACGAGATCGCCGCCCACCCCCGGGTGCAGAGCATCAGCTTCGGGCTGATGGATTTCGTCTCGGCCCACGGCGGCGCGATCCCGGCCAGCGCCATGGGCGTGGCCGGCCAGTTCAGCCATCCGCTGGTGGTGCGGGCCAAGCTGGAGATCGCCAGCGCCTGCCATGCGCACGGCAAGGTGCCGTCGCATTGCGTGGTCACCGAATTCAAGGATGCCGATGCCATGCAGCGCGCCGCCGGCAAGGCGGCCGACGAATTCGGCTACACCCGGATGTGGAGCATCCACCCCGCGCAGATCCGCCCGATCCTGAGCGCCTTCGCGCCCACGGATGCGCTGATCGGGCAGGCCGCGCGCATCGTGCGCGCTGCCGCCGATGCGCAGTGGGCGCCCATCAGCGACGACGGCGTGCTGCACGACCGCGCCAGCTACCGCTACTTCTGGCAAGTGCTGGAGCGGGCGGCCCAGACCGGGCGCGCCCTGCCCGAGTCGGTGCGCGAGTGGCTGTGAATATTGATTTTCCGACCTTGTGGTCGCAGGAGTTGTGATGAAAAAAAGCTTGATCTCTTTGCTGATCCTGGTGCCTGCGATGGTGATGGCCCAGACCAATGGCAAGCCCGCCGCGAAACCTGCGGCCAAGACGGCGGCAAAGGCTGCGGCCAAGCCGGCAGCCAAGAAGGCCACAACCGCCAAGCAGGCGCCGGCCAAGTCCACCAAGAAGGTGTCGACCAAGGGCAAGAACAACCCCGCCGGCAGCCGCACGCAGCTGCGCAGCGCCACCAGCCAGGTGGCCAGCGGCGTGGCCGCCGCCGAAGCCGCGCTGACCCCGGCCGAATTGGCGATTGCCGAGGGCGTGTACCAGGGCCACATCCAGTGCGAGCTGGGCGCCACGGTCAACATCAGCAAGGACAGCGTCAACCCCGGCTACTTCTTCGTGGAAGGCAAGGGCTTTCGCTACCACATGTCGCCGGTGGCGACCTCCACCGGCGCGGTGCGCCTGGAAGACGCCAAGCAGGGCGCCATGTGGCTGCAGGTGGCGAACAAGTCCATGCTGATCAACCGCAAGCAGGGCCAGCGCATGGCCGACGACTGCCAGAGCACCGAACAGCTGAAGTTTGCCGATGCCATGAAGAGCCAGCCCGCCAGCGACCTGCTGGGCGGCTCCAAGTAAGCAAGGCATGCCAAATTGAAGGCCCGCCAGCGATGGCCGGCCGTGGGTAAACCGTAAGCCCGCATCGATATCAAAAACCGGAGAAAACCATGTTGAAAGCCTACCGTGACCATGTGGCCGAACGCGCCGCACTGGGCATCCCCCCACTGCCTCTTGCGCCCCAGCAGGTGGCCGAGCTGATCGAGCTGATCAAGAACCCGCCCGCCGGCGAAGAGGCGTACCTGCTGGATCTGCTGACCCACCGCGTACCCCCGGGTGTGGACGATGCGGCCAAGGTCAAGGCCTCGTTCCTGGCCGCGGTGGCGCATGGCGACATCCAGGTCGGCCTGATCTCCAAGGCCAAGGCCACCGAGCTGCTGGGTACCATGGTGGGCGGCTACAACGTGCATCCGCTGATCGAGCTGCTGGACGACGCCGAAGTCGCCGGTGTGGCCGCCGATGCGCTGAAGAAGACGCTCTTGATGTTCGACTTCTTCAATGACGTGGCCACCAAGGCCAAGGCCGGCAACGCCAAGGCCCAGGAAGTCATGCAAAGCTGGGCCGACGCCGAGTGGTTCACCTCGCGCCCCGAAGTCGACAAAAAGATCACCGTCACCGTCTTCAAGGTGCCCGGCGAGACCAACACCGACGACCTGTCGCCCGCGCCCGATGCCTGGAGCCGTCCGGACATTCCGCTGCACTACCTGGCCATGCTCAAGAACACCCGCCCCGACGCGGCCTTCAAGCCCGAGGAAGACGGCAAGCGCGGCCCGATGCAGTTCATCGACGACCTCAAGAAGAAGGGCCACCTGGTCGCCTACGTGGGCGACGTGGTGGGCACCGGCTCCTCGCGCAAGTCGGCCACCAACTCCATCGTCTGGGCCACGGGCCAGGACATCCCCTTCGTGCCCAACAAGCGCTTCGGCGGCGTGACGCTGGGCGGCAAGATCGCCCCCATCTTCTTCAACACGCAGGAAGACTCGGGCTCGCTGCCCATCGAAGTGGACGTCTCCAAGCTGGAGATGGGCGACGTCATCGACGTGCTGCCCTATGACGGCAAGCTGGTGAAGAACGGCGAGACCGTCGCCGAGTTCCAGCTCAAGAGCGATGTGCTGTTCGACGAAGTGCGCGCCGGCGGCCGCATCAACCTGATCATCGGCCGCTCGCTCACCGCCAAGGCCCGCGAAGCCCTGGGCCTGCCCGCATCGACCGCCTTCCGCCTGCCGCAGGCGCCCGCGGCTTCGAACGCCGGCTTCACGCTGGCGCAGAAGATGGTCGGCCGCGCCGTCGGCCTGCCCGAAGGCCAGGGCGTGCGCCCCGGTACCTACTGTGAGCCGCGCATGACCACCGTGGGCTCGCAAGACACCACCGGCCCCATGACCCGCGACGAGCTCAAGGACCTGGCCTGCCTGGGCTTCTCGGCCGACATGGTGATGCAGTCCTTCTGCCACACCGCGGCCTACCCGAAGTCGGTGGACGTCAAGACCCACCGCGAGCTGCCGGCCTTCATCAGCAACCGCGGCGGCGTGGCCCTGCGCCCCGGCGACGGCGTGATCCACAGCTGGCTCAACCGCCTGCTGCTGCCCGACACCGTGGGCACCGGCGGCGACTCGCACACGCGCTTCCCCATCGGCATCTCCTTCCCCGCAGGTTCCGGCCTGGTGGCCTTTGGCGCCGCCACCGGCGTGATGCCGCTGGACATGCCCGAATCGGTGCTGGTGCGCTTCAAGGGCGAAATGCAGCCCGGCGTGACCCTGCGCGACCTGGTGCACGCCATCCCGCTGTACGCCATCAAGGCCGGTCTCTTGACCGTGGCCAAGGCCGGCAAGAAGAACATCTTCTCGGGCCGCATCCTGGAAATCGAAGGCCTGCCCGAGCTGAAGGTGGAACAGGCCTTCGAGCTGTCCGACGCCTCGGCCGAGCGCTCGGCCGCCGGCTGCACGATCAAGCTCAACAAGGAGCCGATCATCGAGTACCTGAAGTCGAACATTGTGCTGATGAAGAACATGATCGCCGACGGCTACGCCGATGCCAAGACGCTGCAGCGCCGCATCGAGAAGGTCGAGGCCTGGCTGGCCAAGCCCGAGCTGCTCGAAGCCGACAAGGACGCCGAGTACGCCGCCGTGATCGAGATCGACCTGGCCGACATCAAGGAGCCCATCGTCTGCTGCCCCAACGACCCGGATGACGCCAAGTTCCTGTCCGAAGTGGCCGGCACCAAGATCGATGAAGCCTTCATCGGTTCGTGCATGACCAACATCGGCCACTTCCGCGCAGCCGCCAAGCTGCTCGGCGGCCAGCGCGACATCCCCGTCAAGCTGTGGGTGGCACCGCCCACCAAGATGGACCAGAGCGAGCTGATCAAGGAAGGGCACTACGCCGCCTTCGGCACCGCCGGCGCCCGCACCGAAATGCCCGGCTGCTCGCTGTGCATGGGCAACCAGGCGCAGGTGCACGAAGGCGCGACGGTGATCTCCACCTCGACCCGCAACTTCCCCAACCGCCTGGGCAAGAACACCAACGTGTTCCTGGGCTCGGCCGAGCTGGCCGCGATCGCCTCGCGTATTGGCAAGCTGCCCACCAAGGAAGAGTATCTCAAGGAAATGGGCGTGATCGATGCCGACAAGGCATCGGTGTACCGCTACATGAACTTCGACCAGATCGAGGAATACGCGGACGTAGCCAAGGGCGTGACCGCCTAAGCTGCCAGGGGCCTTCGGGGCCTGCTGCCGAAAGCCCGCGGGACGAAGGTCCTGCGGGCTTTTTTCATGGCGCGGCCGCCTGCCGCAGCTGCTGCAGCGCCGCCTGGGTCTCGGCGTTGGCCGGGAAGAAGGACTCGACGGCCAGCTCTTGCAGCGTTACGTCCACCGGCGTGCCAATGATGGTGATGGTGCTGATGAAGCTCAGTGTGCCCAGCCGGGTGCGCAGCTCGAAGGGCACGGCGATGGGGCTGGGCGGCGGGGGGCTGCGCTTGTCGTCGAACGGGTAGGCCGCAATCTCGTCGTGCAGCGCCTGCAGCTCGCCATCGGCCGTGGCGGCGATCTGCTGCTGCAATCGGTGCAACAAATGGGCGCGCCACTGCGCGACATTGGCCAGGCGCGGGCCCAGGCCCTCGGGGTGCAGGCTCAGGCGCAGCACGTTCACCGGCGGCGCCAGCAGCTGCGGCGCCACGCCGTCGAGCAGCAGTGGCACGACGGCGTTGGCGGCCACCAGGTTCCAGTGCCGGTCCACGGCCAGCGCGGGGTTGGGCTCGTGGCCTTTCAGCACCAGGTCCACGGCCTGGCGCGCGGCCGCCAGCTCGGGGTGATCCAGCGGCCGCGCCTGGTACATGGGTGCGAAACCCGCGGCCACCAGCAGCACGTTGCGCTCGCGCAGCGGCACCGACAGGCGCTCGGCCAGGCGCAGCACCATCTCGCGGCTGGGCTGGGCGCGCCCGGTCTCCACATAGCTCAGGTGGCGGGTCGAGACCTCGGCCTCGAAAGCCAGGCTCTGCTGGCTCAGGCGCCGGTGCTGGCGCCAGTGGCGCAGGTGGTCGCCGAACGGGGCGCGCGCGCCGGGCGGCGGGGAAGAGAGGGCTGGGCTGGAGCTCACGGCGGCATCGTAGCGGCTGGCCGCTGCGCGCGGCCATGACCTCCGAGGTTATCGACGCGCTGCAGCCGCGCCGCAATCATGGAGCCCAGCAGCCGGCATCGGGCCGGCCGCCCACTTTCCCACAGGAGTTCACCATGTCCATCTTCGCTTCGCCCCGCTTTCTTCCCCGTGTGATGGCTGCCGACGCGGCCTCGTGCGCCGCCACCGGCGCGCTGCAGCTGGCCGCCACGCAGCCGTTGGCGGCGCTGACGGGCCTGCCGGTTCCCTTGCTGCTGGGCACGGGTGTCTTCCTGCTGGTCTATGCGCTGGCCGCCGCGTGGATGGCGCGTCGCCAGCCGGTGCCGCGCACGCTGATCGGCCTGGTGGCCGCGGGCAACCTGGGCTGGGCGCTGGGCTGCCTGGCGCTGATCTTCGGTTCCGGCCTGGCGCTGAGCGCCTGGGGCGTGGCCTGGGTGGCGGCGCAGGCAGTCGTGGTGTTGGCCCTGGCCGATCTGCAGGTGGCCGGCCTGAGCGCCACGCGCCATGCGGCGCAGCGCGGGCAGCAGGTGGCGGCCTGATTCAGTCCGCGACCACGCGCTCGTCGGCAATGACTTTCTGGGTGATATGGAACAGGCGCCCGGTGAACCACGGGGCCGCCTGCGCCAGCCGGGCCTTGAGCTCCTGCCGCACCGGGTCGAGAAAGGCCTGGCGCATGGCTTCCTCGCTTTCGTAGGCCGACTCGAAGGTCAGGTGCAGCAGGGGGCCATCGTCTTCGATGGACAGGGCGCGCAGCACGCGTATCGACTGCACGCCGGGAAAGCGCCTCATCAGCGGCACGATTTCCGTGGTGACCAGGGCGTCGAGCCTGGCTATATCCTGGGGCTGCACGCGTCCTTCCAGGCAGGCGGTTCTGACAATCATCGAGGAATCCCCTGGGGTTGCGGGCCCCGGTCAGGCACCCAGGCTGCCAAGCGACTTGCCGCCATCGACGAACAGGGTCTGGCCAGTGATGAAGCTGGTGCGGGCCGAGGCGAAGAAGGCGATCGCATTGGCGATCTCGGCGGGGGCAGCCGGCCGGCCCGACGGCTCCAGCGCGCTGGCGGCGGCATGCTGCTCGGGCGTCAGGGAGCGCGTCATGCCCGTGTCGGTGAAACCCGGCGCCACGGAGTTGACCGAGATCTTCTGTGCGCGCAAGTCGATGGCCATGGCACGGGTCAGGCCGACCACGCCCGACTTCGAGGCCACGTAGTGGGCAAAATGGCCGGTCCCCAATGCGGCCCGCGACGAAACGGTGACGATGCGCCCGCCGGGCTGCATGCGCCGCGAGGCTTCCTGGCAGCAGATGAAGGTGCCGAGCAGGTTGACATCGAGCACGGCGCGGAAGTCCTCGTCGGTGATGTCCTGGAAGGCCTGCATGGGGCCGATGCCCGCCGCGCAGACCAGCACATCGACCCGGGCCTGCGCGGCGAAGGCCTCCGCAATGGCCGGGCGGTCGCGGATGTCCGCCGCGTGGGCACAGGCGTCCAGGCCTTCATGCCGCAGTCCGGCCGCCGCCTGCGAGACGGCCTCCTGGCTCCGGTCGAGAAGGATGACGCGAAAGCCCTCTTCGGCCAGCCGCCGGGCCGCGGCCAGGCCGATGCCGGAGGCGGCGCCGGTGACAAAGGCGGTTTCCTTGCCAGAATCTGGCGATGGTGTGGGTTTCATGCTGTTTCTTGAGGTTGATGGGGTTGAGGGGCGGGCCTTCAGGAGCCTGTGCAGGCATAGGCCACCATCTCCACGCGCATGCCGGGCGCGACAAGGCCGCGCACCGCCACGCTGGAGCGGTTGGGGTAGGGGGCTGCGAAGAACTCGCGATAGACGCGGTCGATGGCGGGCATGTCGTTTTCATCCACCATGTAGATCAGCACCTGGGCCACGTCGCTCATGCATCCGCCGGCTGCGGTGATGGCATGGCGCAGGTTTTCCAGCGTCAGCCGCGTCTGCTGCTCGACGGGGCCGGTGTCGATCGAGCCGTCGGCGCGCACCGGGCCGTGGGTGGTGAACAGCAGCCCGCCGGCTTTCACTGCCCAGGAGAAGGGCTGGCCGATGGCGGGCAGGCCGGTGTCGACGATGTGCTTCATGCGGATGCCTCCAGGATGCTGGCCAGGCGCCGGTACCAGGGGACCTGGGGCGTGCGCAAGGCGGTGTGGGTGGAGAAATGATCCAGGCCCGCCTCGACCGAGAGCGAGCAGGGCGTGCCGGCCTGCCGCAGCCGCTGCGCAAGCTCCTGGTTGGAGCGCTGCACGCGCTCGCTGTCGTGCTCACCGTAGCTCAGATGCATGGGCACGGTGCTGCCCGCGCTCCAGTGGACGGGGCTCATGGCGGCATCGTCGCCGGGCTCGCGCAGGACCAGGGTGTAGACGCGCTGCTCCAGGCTGTTGGGTTCAGGGGCCGGGTGGTGCAGGTCCATGATGCCGCTGATGGGCAGGCAGGCGCGCACGGCTTCGGCCGGTATGCCGGCCTTGCGGGCATCGGCCTGCCGCAGCGCGATCAGGGCCGCCAGGTGGCCTCCGGCGGAATGGCCGGCCAGATGCAGGCGCTGCGCGTGGCCGCCATAGGCCTCGGCGTGGTCGAACACATGGCGCAGCGCGGCCAGGCCGTCTTCGTAGGCGGCGGGCAGCCGGTGCTGCGGCGCGAGCCGGTAGGACGGGGCCACCAGGATGCAGCCCAGCGCCGCGACCAGCGGCGCCATGAAGCTGGCATAGCCGCGGTAGCCGTTGGTCCAGCCGCCGCCGTGCCAGAAGAGCAGGAGTGGCGCGCCCCGGGCGTTTTGTGGGCCAAAGACGTCATAGCGCTGCAGCGCATGCGGGCCGTAGGGCACGCCCAGGCGCACGTCCAGGCCGCCGGTTGGTAGCTCGCGCGCCCAGCCCATGACCTGGCGCGCATAGGCCTTGGCCTGCGGAAAGGGCAGAGGCATCTGGTGGTCGGGGTCGGCCAGCGAGCAGGGGACATCGGCCGGGAGGCATTCGCCGGCAAGATACTGATCCTGCATGGGCTTAGTCCTCCTTGGAAATGCAAAAGGGCGCAAAGTGCGCGATGGAGTCGCCGAGCGCGTGGGTGGGCTGCCACGCAAGCTCGTGCGCCGCGGCGGAGATGTCCGATGCGGCTCTGCGCACATACGCAAAGCCCGCGAAGCCGCCCCGCGGCTCCACCCGCATTTCAACCCGCAGAGCCGGGTAGCCATGGCGCACGCTGGCCACGAAGTCATCGAAGCCATGCAGCCGGCCGAGGCCAATGTGGTAGATGCCTTGTGCCGGATGCGCGGCATCCAGCGCCGCGACATTGGCCAGGGCGCAGTCGCGGGCGTCGATGAATTCCTCGCCGCCCTGCCAGACGAGATAGGGATCGTCGATGACGGAGACTTCACCCCGGGCGGCGGGGCCGGCCAGCGACGAGAGCACGCGCGCCGGCACCGAGGTGCCTGGGCCGCTCCAGGCGCTGATGACCGCGGCATAGCGCAGCGATACGGTATCGACGCCGTACAGGTCGCGGTAGAGCAGCGCCAGATGCTCCGCGGCCACCTTGGTTGCCGCATAGAGGGAGCCGGGGCGGTGGCGGATCGAGCGCAGTGCGAAGTCTTCGGGAAGGCTGTCGCCTTCGAATTCGCCGAATACGGGGTAGCCGACGGTCGTGGAGCTGGCGAGGACGACCCGCTCCAGCCGGTGCCGCCGGGCGATCTCGAGCACATGGGCTGTGCCCATGACGTTGACCTCCACGCCTTTGAGCGGGTTCTGGCGGATGGCGGTGGACAGCAGGGCCGCTGTGTGGACGATGCGGCGCACGCCGTGGTTCTCTACAAGCCGGGTGAGCTGGGCATGGTCGGTCACGTCGGCGGCTTCGATGCGGACCCGGGGATCGTCTACGATGGTGGCGATTGCCGCGCGGGCGGGCGCCACGTCGACCAGGAGCACGGACTCTCCGCGCTGCGCCAGCAGGTGGGCGGTATGGCAGCCGATCACGCCGGCACCGGTAACAAGTGTGGTCATGGCGTTCTTCAGTTGGCCTGGATGCCGAAGTCCTTGACGACCTTCTCGTAGCGCTGGTAGTCGCTCTGCACCAGCTTGCCCAGCGCGGCGGCGTCGCCGCCGGCGGGGGCTAGCGCCAATGTTTCCATGCGCGCGACCACGTCGGGCATCTTGAGGATGGCTTCACAGTGCTGGTTGAGCAGCCTGACCAGTTCCGGCGGCAGGCCCTTGGGGCCCATCAGCGCCTGCCAGGCGCCGACCTCGACACCCGGGTAGCCCAGCTCGGCGAGGGTGGGCACCTGCGGCAGGAAGGGCGAGCGCCGGGCATCGGCGACCGCGAGCGGCACCAGCTTGCCGGTCTTGATGTAGGGCGCCACTGGCCCCAGCGTCGTGTACATCATCGGCACCTGCCCGCCGACCAGGTCGGCCACGGCCGGCGCGCTGCCGCGGTAGGGGATCTGGGCGATCTTCACGCCGGTGGCCCGGTCGAACAGCTCGCCCAGGATGTGCATGGGCGAGCCGTTGCCGGGGCTGGCATACGAGGTGATCTTGCCGGCCTTCACGCTGGCCAGCAGCTCCTTCACCGACGAGACGCCCGAGGCCGCCGTGGCCACGACGAACAGCGACTGGCTGCCCAGCTGCGAGATGGCGGTCAGGTCGCGCACCGGGTCGACCTGCGCGCCCGCCACGCCCTTGAGCACATGGGGCGTGATGGTGATGGTGTTCGGGGCTAGCAGCAGCGTGTAGCCGTCGGGCACGGCCTTTGCCACGTACGCGGTGCCGATGGTGCCGGCCGCGCCGGTGCGGTTCTCGACGATCACCGGTTGGCCCAGGCGCGTGGTCAGCTTTTCGGCGATGACGCGCGCCAGCACGTCGGTGTCGCCGCCCGCGGGGTAGGCGACCACCAGGGTGATGGGCTTGTGCGGATAGCGGTCGGCGGCCAGCGCGGGGGCGCTGCCGGACAGAAGGCCGAAGGCCGTGGCGCATGCGGCGGCAAGGAAGGTGCGCCGGCGGGATACTTGCATGGTGGGTTCCTGCGATTGGTTGTTGAGTATGGGGGAGGCTCCGGCCTAGAAGCTGTGCCGGATGCCGAAATTGAAGGCGCGCGAGCCCAGGCCCTGCTCGGTGGCGTTGCCAACGCGGTAGAAGCCCGTCTTCGAGGTTGCCGGCGCGTTGTTGTCTATGCGCGCGATGGAGGTGTAGAGCGTGGTGCGCTTCGACAGAAAGTAGAGGTAGCCGAAGGCCCACTGGTTGGCGTCGAAGTTGGCTGCCGTCTTGTCGTCCTTGCGGATGTACGAGGCCATGAAGCGGCCCGCTCCGTTGGGCACGCTGACACCGAGCAGCAGGTCGCGCGAGTCCTGGTTCACGATGCCGAAGACGGCGGAGCCCTTGTTCACCACGTAGTTAAAGTGCGCCGTGGCGACGCCGAAGTCGTAGGTCGCGCCGAGAAAGCTGAGCCGGCCGGCTTTGCCGCTTGCATCATTGACGCTGTGGTAGCCGAGCTTGACATAGGCGGGGCCGGATGCATAGCCGAAAGCGCCGCCATACTGCCGGTTGGCCTGTGCGTTGCCGGCGGCTTCGCCGAAGCCGTAGACCGCGTCGGCCACCAGGCCGCTGGCTGACTTGTAGGTGTAGCGCAGCGTGTTGTCCATGCGGTTGTTGCCGCCGGCGCCGCCCGCGCTGATGAGGTTGGCGGAATCCCCCGCCAGGCCGGTGACGAAGGGATCGGTCTCGGTCTGGATCAGTGCCACGGGCGTGTATTGGCGGCCCAGCGCGAGCAAGCCGAATCTTCCCTGGATACCGACCGCTGCCTGGCGGCCGAAGGCCAGGCCGCCTTGTGCCAGGCCGCCGGTGTCCGCCAGCAGGCCCGTCTCCAGCGTGTAGAACGCCGCCAGGCCGCCGCCCAGATCTTCGCTGCCCTTGAAGCCCAGGCGCGAGCCCGAGGCGACGCCGCTGGTCAGCTTGTTGGCGCTGGCACCGTTGGGGCCGCCGCTCTCGCGCACAAAGCCGAGGTCCACGACCCCGTAAACCGTGGTGCCGCTTTGGGCCATACTGGATGCCGGAACCAATGCCAGGGCAGCGCTCAGCGAGGCGATGCATGCGGGTGACAGTGGCGGGCGTGCCTTGGCCTGCTGGGCCATGGGTTGGGTGGAATAATGGAGATTCATATTTCATGAAATATTTGTGATTTCATGAAATTTAAGATATTTGATGAAAATCAATATGAGGATAAGCTCTCGTACACCTATGGACGAAAATGGAGTACCGGATGACAAGGGCGATGCCGGATCGAGGACGGAGCGCGCCTATCAGCGCCTGCGGGTCGAGATCCTGCGGGGCGAGCTGGCGCCCGGCCAGCGCCTGCGGGCGGCGGATCTGGATGAGCGCTTCGGCCTGGGGCTGACGCCTATCCGCGAGGCGCTGGTGCGCCTGGACATGGAGGGGCTGGTGTCGGCCGAGTCCAACCGGGGGGCCAGGGTGCGCGGAATTTCAGCGCCGGAGTTCGCCGACCTGATGAAGACCCGCCGCGATATCGAGCGCCTGTGCCTTGCCGAATCGGTGCGGCGCGGCGATGCCCGCTGGGAGGCGGAGGCCATTGCCTCGCTGCACATGCTGGCCCATGTTCCGCTGCCGGATGACGGCAGCCCCGCGGCGCTGTCTTCCGAGTGGGAGTCGCAGCACCGGCGCTTTCATACGGCGCTGGTGAGCGCCTGCGGCTCCGAATGGCTGCTGCAGTTCTGGAACCAGCTGGTCGATCATTCGGAGCGCTACCGCAAGATACGCCTGCATGGCCCGCTGGTTGCGCGGGATGTGCAGGCCGAGCACCAGGCCTTGCTCGATGCGGCCCTGCGCCGCGATGCCGATGCGGTCATCGCGCTGATGGAGCAGCATCTGCGCGGCACCGAGCAAGCCGTCAATGCGGCGCTGGGCTGGTAGCGGCTGCAGCCGCGGGTGGGCCCAGCGCCACCACCGCCGTGCCCCTGAGCCGTGGCTCGCCCGCCTGGTTGTGGGCCAGCAGCTCGAGGCGCACGCAGGGCGTGGCGCCGTCGTGGAACTTGCCGGCCACCGTGGCGCGGCAATGCACCTCGTCGCCCAGGTGGGTGATGGCCACGAAGCGCAGGCTCAGCTGCCGGATCGTGCCGGGCTCCACCCAGCGGGTGAGCAGGCGCGCAAGATAGGCGGCCGACAGCATGCCGTGCGCGAACACGTCGGGCGCGCCCGCCTGCCGGCGGGCGTAGTCCTGGTCGATGTGCAGCGGGTTGTAGTCGCCCGAGGCGCCGGCGTACAGGCCGAGCGTGTGCCGGGTGATGGCGCCAAGCACCAGCGGGGGCAGTGTGTCGCCGACGGCGAGGGCGTCGAAATCAGGCGGCATGGGCATTCCCCGGCCCTGGCATCGGCGCGCGCACGGCCATGACGCTGCGCAGGTCGGCCAGCGCGCGGCCCTGGCTGTCGCACACCCGGTTGTGCCATTCGAACAACCCGAGGGTGCCGCCTTTGCGCAGCTTGAGCTGGCCGATGCGCGGCTCGAAGTGCAGCGTCTGGCCGGCGAAGGCCGGGCGGTGCCAGCTGAAGTGCTGCTCGCCGTGCAGCACATGCGCGTAGTTCACGCCCAGCCGTTCGTAGATCTCCAGCGGGTTGGGGCCTTCCATGGCCAGGCAGAAGAAGAAGGTGGGTGGCACCAGCGGCGCCGGATGGCCCGCGGCGCGCGCCGCCGCCTCGTCGTAGAACACCGGGTTCTCCTCGCCGGTGGCGCGCGCGAAGGCGCGCAGGCGGCCGCGCTCCACTTCGGCGCTGAAGGGCGTCAGCGCGCTGCCCGCCAGCGCCGGGTCCCAGCTCACTTCCACAGCGCGCAGCGGCTCTCGGCCTTGGTGGTGAAGACGGCTTCGCCCGGCATGGTGGCGACCCGCTTCACATAGTCCCAGGGCATGGTCGACTCGGCGGGCGACTTGACCTGCATCAGGTACATGTCGTGCACGTAGCGGCCGTCGGCGCGCACATGGCCCTGGGCGTAGAAGTCCTTGAGCGGGGTCTGCCTGAACCAGGCCATGACCTGGTCGGCATCGGTGCTCTTGACCGCCTGCACCGCCTTGAGCCACTGCAGCGTGGCCGAGTAGTTCGCGGCCTGGATGTCGGTGGGCATGCGCCGGGTCTTGTCGAAGAAGCGGCGGCCGAACTGGCGGCTTTCGTCATTCAGGCTCCAGTCCCAGCTGGTGGTGAACAGCAGGCCTTCGGCGTTCTTCAGGCCCATGCTGTGCACGTCGACCAGAAAGAGCATCAGGCTGGCGACCTTCATGCTCTTGCCGATGCCGAATTCGCGCGATGCCTTGAGCGCGTTGATCATGTCGCTGCCGCCATTGGCAATGCCGAGGATCTGCGCCTTGGAGCTTTGCGCCTGCAGCAGGAAGGAGGAGAAGTCGGCCACGCCCAGCGGGTGCTTCACGCTGCCTACGAGCTGGCCGCCATTGGCCTTGATCACGCTGGTGGCATCGCGCTGCAGCGCCTCGCCGAAGGCATAGTCGGCTGCCAGGAAGAACCAGCTTTTGTAGCCCTGCTGCAGCAGGGCGCCGGCCGTGCCCTTGGCCAGCGCGGTGGTGTCCCAGGCGTAGTGGATGGTGTAGGGCGAGCATTGCTCGTTGGTCAGCGCCGAGCTGCCGGAGCCGTTGACGATGAAGACCCGCTTCTTCTCCTGCGCCAGCTTGGCCATGGCCAGGGCCGCGGCGGAGTGGGTGCCGCCCACGAGCATGCGGATGTTCTGCGTGTCCATCCATTCGCGCGCCTTGGAGGCGGCGATGTCGGCCTTGTTCTGGTGATCGGCGCTGAGCAGCTCGACCGGCTGGCCGTTGACCTGGCCGCCGAAATCGTCGATGGCCATCTGGATGGCCAGGGCGCCGTTCTTGCCGTCCAGGTCGGCATAGGCGCTGGACATGTCGGTCAGAAAGCCGATGCGGATTTTCTCCTGCGCCTGCGCCTTGGCGGGGCCGCTCGGGCTGCCCAGGCCGAGCAGGCCGAGCGCGATGCACAGGGCGAGATGTGGCTGGCGTGCCTGCATGTGTGTCTCCTGGCTGTTTTTTTCGGATTCTTGCGGGGCGGGCGGGCGAGCCCAGTCAGGGCGCTTCGCCCTCCAGCAGCTCGCGCAGCTTGAACTTCTGGATCTTGCCGGCCGGCGTGGCGGGCATGGCCTCGCGCACCAGCAGGCGCTCGGGGATGTATTGCAGCGCCACCTTGCGCGACTTGAGGAATTCGACGATCGCCGGCAGGTCGATCTGCTGGCCGGGCTTGGGCACGACCACGGCACAGGCGCGCTCGCCCAGGCGCTCGTCGGGGTAGGCCACGACGGCGGCCATCGCGATGGCGGGGTGCTGGTAGAGCAGCGATTCGATCTCCACCACCGGAATGTTCTCGCCGCCGCGGATGATCACGTCCTTGCTGCGGCCGGTGATGCGGATGTAGCCGCGCTCGTCGATGCGGGCCAGGTCGCCGGTGTCGAACCAGTCGTGCGCGTCGGTGCCGTTGAGCTGGGCGCGCTTGAGGTAGCCGCCGAAGTTGGAGCACGAGCGCAGCAGCAGCTTGCCCGGCGTGCCGGCGGGCAGCGCGCTGCCGTCCACGTCGACCACCTTCACCTCCACGCCGGGCAGCGGGCAGCCGTCGGTGTGGATGGAGCGCTCGTCTTCGTCGCCCGGCAGCGTGGTGGTGACCGCGCCGTTCTCGCTCATGCCCCAGGCGGAGATGATCTTGGCGCCCAGCGCGGCGCGCGCCTGCTCCACCAGCGGCCCGGGGATGGGCGCGCCCGCGCACAGGAAGATGCGCAGCGTGGGCACCGCCTGGCCGCTGTCGGCCACGGTGCGCGCCAGGTCGGTGAGGAAGGGGGTGGAGGCCATGGTGAAGCTGACGCGCTCGCGCTGCACCAGCGCTATGGCCTGCCTGGGCTCCCAGATGTCCTGCAGCACCGCGCCGGCCTGCAGGATGATGGGCATCATCAGCCCGTACATGAAGCCGGTCTGGTGCGCCATGGGCGAGGCCATCAGCACCACGTCCTCGGCACCCAGCCCCAGGCGCTGCGCGTAGGGGATGATGTTGGCGATCAGCGAGTTGGCCGAGTGCATCACGCCCTTGGGCTCGCCGGTGGTGCCCGAGGTGTAGATGAGCTGGGTCACCTCGTCCGGGCCGGGGCGGTGGCGGGTGAGGATGCCCCGTGCATCGGGTTCGCTCTCCCAGGCCGGGCCGCTGAGCAGCGCCTCGAAGCTGTCCGGCCCCTGGCCGCCCACCGCGATCACCTGCTGCAGCTGCGGCAGCGTGGGCTGCAGCGCCCGGGCCATGGCCTCGAAGTCGAAGCCGCGAAACAGCCGGGGCACGATCAGCACCTTGGCCTCGCCATGCCGCAGCATGAAGGACAGCTCGCGCTCGCGGAAGATATGCATCAGCGGGTTCATCACCGCGCCCAGGCGCGAGCAGGCCAGGTAGGTGAGGGTGAACTGCCACCAGTTGGGCAGCTGGCAGGCCACCACGTCGCCCGCGCCCACGCCCAGCCGCGCCAGGCCCAGCGCGATGCGGTCGGCCATCCGTGCCAGCTCGCGGTAGCTGAAGCGCTGCAGGGCGCCGGTCTCGACCTGCAGCGCGGTCAGCGCCGGCTTGTCGGGGCAGGCGGCGGCCGCGGCGTCGAGGTAGTCGTTGATGGTGTGCTCGTGCCACAGGCCCTGGGCGATCATGCGCTCACGGCGTGGGGGCAGCAGGACGGCGTCGAATTGCATGCTTGTCTCCTTGGGATTTATATAAAAAAGTGAGCTGCTATCGCTTATAAATAAACAGTTTCAAATAGTTTTATTATTGAAATCATTGATATATAAGCGCTAGAAGCTATGCTTTTATTGTTCAGGCCGGCACGAAACGGCGGCCGGCGCGGGTGCGGGCGATGATGGTCTTCATGATCTGCGCGGTACCGTCGCCGATCTGGAAGCCCAGCACATCGCGCAGGCGCTGCTCCATCGGGCCCCGGTCGTAGCCGCCGTGGCCGTGGCTCAGCAGGCACTGGTGGATCACGTCGTAGGCCAGCTTGGGGCCCCACCACTTGGCCATGCCGGCCTCGGCGCTGTGGGGCAGGCCGCGGTCCTTGAGCCACAGGCCCTGCAGGCACAGGAGGCGCGCGCCCTCGACCTCGGTGTCGTAGGCGGCCAGCGGGTGTGTCACGCCCTGGAAGGCGGCCAGCGGCTGGCCGAAGGCCTGGCGCTCGGTGATGTAGCTCCAGGTTTCGTCGAGCGCCGCGCGCGCCACCGCCAGGCACTGCAGCCCGATCAGCGAGCGCGAGAAGTCGAAGCCCTGCATCACCTGCACGAAGCCCTGGTTCTCGTCGCCCAGACGATGGCTGACGGGCACGCGCACGTTCTCGAAGAAGATGGAGCCGCGGCCGATGGCGCGCTGGCCGTGGCAGTCGAAGCGGTTGGTGGTGATGCCGGGCGCATCCATGGGCACGAGCAGCGCGGTCACGCCGTGGGCGAGCGACTCGGGCGTGCCGGTGCGGCCGAACACCACGCAGATGTCGGCCTGGTCGGCGGCCGAGATCGAGGTCTTCTCGCCGTTGAGGATGTAGTCGCCGCCATCGCGCTCCACGCGCAGGCCCAGGCGGGCCGCGTCCGAGCCGCCGCGCGGCTCGGTCAGCGCGATCGCGCAGATCGCCTCGCCCGCGAGCAGCCGCTCCAGCCAGGGCCGCACCACCTCGGGCTCGCCGTAGCGCGCGAGGATCTGGCCGTTGAGCGAGGCCAGCAGGTTCAGGTACGAAAAGCTCAGGTCGGCGCGGGCGATCTCCTCGTGGATCACGCCGGCCGCCAGGCACCCCAGCCCCAGGCCGCCGAAGGCCTCGGGCAGCTCGGGCAGGATCAGGCCCAGCGCGCCCATCTCGCGCAGCAGGGCGCGGTCGAGCGTGCGGCTGCGGTCACGCTCCAGAAAGCCCGGCGCCACGCGCTCGCGGGCGAAGCGCCGCGCCGCGTCGGCCAGCGTCTGCAGGTCTTCGGTGATATAGGGGTTGGCTTGCATCGCGCGTGCTCCTTGGCTCGGGTCTTTACTTGGCGTACTTGCGGAATTCGGGCTTGCGCTTGTCCTTGAGCGCGTTCACGCCCTCGCGCGACTCGTCGCTGTCGTAGTAGAGCTTGAGCGCATACATCCCCATGCCGGCAATGCCCGCCTGGTGGGCCGTGTCCATGTTGAAGCTGCGCTTGGCGATGGCGATGGCGGTGGGGCTGCGCTCGCAGATGGTCTCGGCCCACTCCTGCACGGTGGCGTCGAGCTGCTCGGGCGGCACGCAGATGTTGGCCAGGCCCATGGCCACGGCCTCGGCGCCCGAGTAGCGCTTGTTCAGGTACCAGATCTCGCGCGCCTTCTTCTCGCCCACCACGCGCGCCAGGAAGGCGGTGCCGTAGCCCGGGTCCACCGAGCCCATCTTGGGGCCGACCTGGCCGAAGATCGCCTTCTCGGAGCAGATGGTCAGATCGCAGATGGTGCACAGTACGTTGCCCCCGCCGATGGCATAGCCCTGCACGCGGGCGATCACCGGCTTGGGCACGTCGCGGATCGCGGTGTGCAGCTCTTCCATCGGCAGGCCGATGGTGCCGCGCCCGTCGTAGTTGCCATCGTGGGCCGATTGGTCGCCGCCGGTGCAAAAGGCCTTGTCGCCCGCGCCGGCGAGTACGATGGCGCCCACCGCGCGGTCGTAGCCGGCCTTGTTCAGCGCACGGATCAGCTCGTCGCAGGTGGTGCCGCGAAAGGCGTTCATCTTCTCGGGCCGGTTGATGGTGATCCAGGCCACGCCGTTCTTCACTTCGTACAGGATGTCTTCGAAATTCATGGTGCTTGCTCCGGTTGGGGGAATGGGGTTCGGTGGGGGGCGCTCAGCCGTTCATCGTGAGGCCGCCCGAGACGCTCAGCACCTGGCCGGTGATGAAGCCCGCGTCGTCGCTGGCGAAGAAGGCGATGGCGCCGGCCAGATCGTCGGGCTGGCCCAGGCGGCCCAGCGGAATGGCGCGGGTGAAGGCCTCGCGCAGCTTCTCGGGGTTGGCTGCGCCCTCGGCGAAGCCGGCCAGCAGCGCGGTGTCGGTCGGGCCCGGGCAGACCACGTTCACCGTGATGCCGTGGCGCGCATGCTCGCGCGCCAGCGTCTTGGACAGCGCCACCAGCCCGCCCTTGCAGGCCGCGTACACTGCCTCGCCCGAGGAGCCGACGCGCGCCGCATCCGACGCCACGTTGACGATGCGGCCCTTCTTGCGCTCGGCCATGCCGGGCAGCACCGCATGGTGCATGTGCAGCGCGCCCACCAGGTTGATCGCGATCAGCTGCTGCCACTCGTCGGGCACCGTCTTGAGGAAGGGCTTGAACACGTCCCAGCCGGCGTTGTTGACCAGCACGGCTATGGGGCCGAACTGCGCCTGCGCCGCGGCCACCGCGGCGTCGACCGAGGCGCGGTCGGTGATGTCGCAGCCAAAGGCCGCGGCTTGGCCGCCTTCGGCGGCGATGGCCTGCGCCACCTGGGTTGCGGCTTCGAGGTTGCGGTCGAACACCGCGACCCGCGCGCCCTCGCGCGCCAGGCGCCGGCAGGTGGCGCCGCCGATGCCGCCGCCGCCGCCGGTGACGATGATGGTCTGGTCCTTGAGGTTTTGCATGCTTGTATCTCCTGGAGTGCTGGGGTTGCTATGCTTGCGGGTGGGCCAGCAGCTGCTGGCATTTGAGTAAATATGTTGCATATATTGGGCGATGAATGGAAAATCGTCAAGCCCTTTTTGGACAGGTGGCGTATGAAAAATATAGAGGAAAACACTGAGATTGTGCGAACCGAGCTGGCCAATCGCCTGTTCTTCAAGCTCTATCAATGTGCAAATATGTTGCATAAAACCGGCTCCAGGGCAGTGGAGTCGGAGGGTTTGACCACGCAGCAGTGGGCGGTGATGGGGGCGCTGTCGCGTGCGCCCGAGGGCCTGAGCATCGGCGCGCTGGCGCGTTATCTGATGGTGAGCCGGCAGAACCTGGCCGGGCTGATCAGCCGCATGGAGCGCGAAGGCCATGTGGCCAGCGCACCCGACGGGCGCGACCGGCGCTCACGCCTGGTGGCGATGACCGAGGCCGGGCGTCGCACCTGGGAGGTGGGTGCGCAGGCCCGCATCCAGGACTACTACGGCCAGGCGCTTGAGGGTTTTTCAGTCAGCGACCAGGTGCATGCGCTGCACTACCTGCTGAAGCTGCTGGACAATATGCAGCGCATCGACGAGGCGCAGGGGGCGGATGGTCGGGATGCAGAGGAGGCCGAGGCCGTATAGGCTGGGGATAAGAGGCCGGTGCCTGCCTGTCTGGGATGATATTCCGTGGCCGCGCAAGCGCCCGGAGCGTGCCAGTCAGTCCTTCTTGTCCGCCGATGCGGTGTGGCGCAGCTCTTGTGCCGACACATGCACGATCCGTCCATCTCGCACAATGACGATGCCGGTGTCCGTCTGGATAGCCGTCTTGCGGGCCAGCGCGGCGGCGCGCTCCATGGCCGCCACCGATGTGCGCAGGTCGGGGTCTTTGGCCGTGGAAATATCGGGCGTCTTCATGTGTTCTCTCCCCATTCAAGCAGGGCGGGCATGGCACCCGCATTGTCATACAAAGCCCAGGCATCCACTTTGGTCTTGTAGTGCCGGTCGAAGTTGCGCCGTCCGGCTGCAAAGCGACGCCGAATGACGGATTCGGGTATGTCGTGTCCGCCCTGGCTCACGCGCTCGGCCACGCGTGCCATGGCTGCCTCGGCGCTGGGCAGGGTCAAAAAATACAGCTTGACGCGATAGCCCTGCGCGCGCCATTGGTCGATGTGCCGCAGATAGCCCAGCCCGGCCAGCGTGGTCTCGAAGGCAAAGCTCTCGCCTCGCCCCACGCAGGTGGCTACCTCCTCCAGCATCAGGCGTCCCGCCTTGATGGCGGCAGCCTCTGGCGCGAAAGGTGACAGCCCCGCCGCGATCAGGTCGGCGTTGATGAAGCGCGGACACTGCGCCTCTTGCGGCAGGAAGGAGCGGGCGAAGGTGGTTTTGCCCGCTCCGTTGGGGCCTGCGATGATGATGATCTTCTTTTCGGTCATATGGCCGGTAAGCGAGGGCTGGCTTAATTATCCATGTCTCAAGGCTAGTGAAGGTGTTCGTGGAGGGCGGCGGGCCGGCATCACCGCTCCCGGAATGCCCCTACTGCAGCCCCGCCGCCGCCTCCCGCAGGCACTGCAGCAGCGCCTGCACCAGCGGGTTGGCGGGCGAGCGGCGCCACATGGCCAGCATCTCGGACGAGGGGTGCGCGCCCTGCAGCGGGCGAAAGCGCAGGTGCGGCATGCCCACGCGCTCCAGCGCCGCGGGCACCAGGGCCACGCCCTGGCCCAGCGAGACCAGTGAGATCACCGACAGCCAGTGCCGCACCTCGTGGCGCACCTCGGGCGCGAAGCCATGGGCCAGGCACATGTCGTAGATGCGCTGGTGGTAGGCGGGCGAGACCAGGCTGGAAAACAGGATCAGCCGGTCTCCCTGCAGCTCGGCCAGGTCGATGCTCGCATTGCCCTGCAGCGGATGCTGCTCGGGCAGGCAGACCACGAAGGGCTCCTCCACGATCAGCTGGCTTTCTATGCCTTCGGGCGGCTGGATGGAGTGCACCAGCGCCATGTCGAGCCGCATCTGCTGCAGGCCCAGGATCTGCTCGCCGCTGTTGGCCTCCAGCATGTCCACCCGCACCTGGGGGTGCGACTGCTGCAGCCGCTCCAGCGCCTGCGGCAGGCCGCGGTACAGGCTGGAGCCGACGAAGCCCAGGCGCAGGTGGCCGCGCGTGCCCTCGGCCACGTCGCGCGTCTCCTGCGCGGCCTGGCGGCTCAGCGCCAGCAGCTGGCGCGCCTTGCCCAGCAGGTGCTCGCCGGCGGCGGTGAGCCGCACGCCCTTGCTGCTGCGCACGAAGAGCTGGGCCTGCAGCGCCTCTTCCAGCTGCTTGATCGCCACCGACAGCGGCGGCTGCGAGATCGACAGGCGCTGCGCCGCCCGGCTGAAGTGGAGTTCTTCCGCCAGGGTGACGAAGTAGTGCAGCAGCCGCAGTTCCATGGTGTCTATATTAAAAAAATATCAGTTCAGATTTTAATAATATTTGACGCGAATACTCCATGCTGCTGAAAATTGCGGCAACACATTCCAGCAGGAGACGCCAGCATGTCCGCCAACGACCCCACCCAGATGCACGCCGTGGCCCAGGCCGCCACCGTTGCCGCCCATCCCGTGCCCGACCGCCAGGGCGCCAACTTCTACGACACCGACCGCGAGCTGCAGGCGCTGCTGGGGCTGTACCTGCCGGCCGAGCTGCTGGCGCACCTGCAGCCCTACCTGCGGCGCATGGGCGAGCTGGCGGGCGGCCGGGTGGACGAGCTGGCCGGCATTGCCGACAAGAACCCGCCGGTGCTGGAGTACCGCACCCGCGCCGGCGTCGACCAGCAGCGCATCATCAAGCACCCCGCCTACGAGGAGCTGGAGCGCATCGCCTACGGCGAGTTCGGGCTGCAGGCCATCTCGCACCGCGAGGACATGCTGGGCTGGCAGGGCAAGATGCCGCCGGCCGTCAAGTATGCGCTCACCTATATGTTCGTGCAGTCCGAGTTTGGCCTGTGCTGCCCGCTGTCGATGACCGATTCGCTCACGCGCACGCTCAAGAAGTTCGGCGCCCCCGAGCTGGTCAGCAAGTACCTGCCGCAGCTGCTGTCGCTGGACTGGGACGAGCAGGCCCAGGGCGCGATGTTCATGACCGAGCAGGCCGCCGGCTCCGACATCGCCAACACGCTGACCATGGCCTACCCGCAGGCCGACGGCTCCTGGCTTCTGTCCGGCGACAAGTGGTTCTGCTCCAACCCCGACGCCGAGTTCGCCATGGTGCTGGCGCGCGTGGACGGCGGCCAGCCGGGCATGAAGGGCATCTCGCTGTTCCTGCTGCCGCGCACCCTAGACGACGGCAGCGCCAACCACTACCGCATCGTCCGCCTGAAGGACAAGCTGGGCACCAAGTCCATGGCCAGCGGCGAGATCCGCATGGACGGCGCCGTCGCCTACCTGGTGGGCGAGCAGGGCCGGGGCTTCGTGCAGATGGCCGACATGGTCAACAACTCGCGCCTGTCCAACGGCGTGCGCTCGGCCGGCATGATGCGCCGCGCGGTGGCCGAGGCCGAGTTCATCGCCCACGAGCGCATCGCCTTCGGCAAGCGCCTCGAAGACATGCCGCTGATGCAGCGCCAGCTCGACAAGCTGCGCGTGCCCGCCGAGCAGGCGCGCACCATGGTGTTCCAGACCGCGCACACGCTGATGCGCTCGGACGCGGGCGAGCCCGATGCCTATGCGCTGCTGCGCATCCTCACGCCGATGATCAAGTTCCGCGCCTGCCGCGATGCGCGCAAGGTCACCGGCGACGCGATGGAAGTGCGCGGCGGCTGCGGCTACATCGAGGAGTGGAGCGACCCGCGCCTGGTGCGCGACGCCCACCTGGGCTCGATCTGGGAAGGCACCAGCAACATCGTGGCGCTGGACGTGATCCGCGCCATCAAGCGCGAAGGCTCGCTGCCGGTGCTGCAGCAGTACCTGCACGGCCTGCTGGAGCAGGCGCGCCTGGCGCCCGGCTACCGCCAGGCGCTGGAAGATGCGCTGCAGCGCGCCAGCGCCCTGGCGGAAAAGGCGGCGCAGGCCGGCGGCGACGTGCTCGCCCGCCAGGCCGCCACCGGCCTGTACAACTGCACCACGGCCATCGCCATGGCCTGGGAGGCCGCGCAGACCGGCTCGGCTGAGCGCCTGCGCCTGTCGCAGCTGGTGCTGCTGCACCGCGTGCTGCCGCGCGATCCGCTGTCGGATGCGGCAGCGCTGCCGGCGGCCTGGCTGGCCTAGGTTGCCGCAAGCCAGGGCGGTACCCGAGAATTCAAGCCGAATAGCGGCCCAGCGCTTTTCTGATAAGCGCTGGGTGCTCTTAAAACCATAGTTCAGGAGACTTTTATGCTGATCAGCAAACGTTTGATGCTGGGCCTGGCCGCGGGCGCGGCCATGGCCGCCACCCTGCCGCTGCCCGCCGTGGCGCAGGACAAATTCCCCGACCGCCCGATCATGTTCCAGGTGCCGTTTCCGCCCGGCGGCCCCACCGATGCCATGGCGCGCATCCTGGCCACCGAGCTGACCAAGGAGCTGGGCCAGAGCGTGGTGGTGGAAAACCGCGCTGGCGCCGGCGGCAACATCGGCGCCGAGTACCTTACCCGCGCCAAGCCCGACGGCTACACCATCATGTTCGGTACCTCGGGGCCGCTGGCCATCAACCACAGCCTGTACAAGGCGCTGCGCTACGACCCGCGCACCAGCTTCGCGCCGGTGATCTACGTGGGCTACCTGCCCAACATCCTGGTGGTGCGGCCCAACCTGGGCGTGAACAGCGTGCAGGAGCTGATCGCCAAGGACAAGGCCAGCCCCGGCAAGCTCAACTTCGCCTCGTCGGGCAACGGCGCGTCCTCGCACCTGGCCGGCGTGCTGTTCAACGGCATGGCGGGAACCACGCTGGTGCACGTGCCCTACAAGGGCACCGGGCCGGCGCTCACCGACCTGCTGGCCGGCCAGGTGGACATGACCTTCACCGACATCCTCACCGCCATGCCCTACATCAAGTCCGGCAAGGTCAAGGCACTGGGCGTGGCCACCGCCAAGCGTTCGAGCGCGCTGCCCGACATCCCGACCATCGCCGAGCAGGGCATGAAGGGCTACGACGTGAGCGTGTTCTTCGGCGTGGTGGCCCCCAAGGGCACGCCGGCCGAGCGCATCAAGCTGCTGAACCAGGCCTTCTCGCGCGCGCTGGATTCGGACACGGTGAAAAAGGCCTTTGCCGCGCAGGGGCTGGAGGCCTCGCCCGACCGCTCGCCGGCCTACCTGGGCCAGCTCATCAAGACCGAGGTCGACAAGTGGGCCAAGGTGGTCAAGCAATCGGGCGTGCAGCTCGACTAAGTCATCGGCAAACCGTAAGGACAGCGAAACATGCATGCATTCAACCGTCGCCACTTCCTGCAGCGCGGCGCGGCGCTGGCGGCCATGCCCGCGGCCGGCGCCCTGGCCGGGCGCAGCGCCTGGGCCGCGGAGGCGTTTCCCGCCAAGCCGCTGGTGCTGATGGTGCCTTACCCGGCCGGCGGCGCCAGCGACGTGGCGGCGCGCATCTATGCCGAATTCATCGGCCACAGCCTCAAGCAGCAGGTGGTGGTGGAGAACCTGGGCGGCGGCACCGGGCTGCTCGCGGCCAACAAGGTGCTGGCCGCGCCGGCCGATGGCTACATGTTCTTCCACGGCTCGTTCAACGAGATCTTCCTCGCGCCCATGCTCAACGCCGCGGCCCGCTACAAGCCGGCGGACTTCACGCTGGCGGCGCCGCTGACCGAGGCGCCCATCGTGCTCATGGTCAAGAGCGACATGCCGGTCAATAGCTACGACGAGTTCGTCGACTACGCCCGCCGCAGCAAGGGCAAGCCGCTGAGCTACGGCACCGTGGGCGTCGACTCGATGTACAACCTCATCGGCGACGCGCTGGCCGCCAAGCTCCAGCTGCCGCTGCTGCACGTGCCCTACAAGGGCGGCGCGCCGGCGCTGCAGGACCTGGCCGGCGGCCAGGTGGACTGCGCCATCCTGCCCTACCAGACCAGCTTCGATGCCATGGCCAAGCAGGGCCGGCTGAAGATACTGACCAGCTTCTCCAAGGTGCTGCCCAAGCCGCTGAGCCATATTCCGCTGATCTCGCAAAGCAAGTCCAGCCCCGACTTCGAATACACCATAGGCTCGGGCCACTTCGTGAAAAAGGGCACGCCCCCCGAGCGCGTGGCGGTGCTGCGCGGCGCCATCACCCAGGCCCTGCGCGACCCCGGCATCCGCGGCCGGCTGGAGCAGGAGGGCAAGTACATTCCCCAGCCGGTGATCAACCAGCAGCAGTCCGACCAGTGGTTCGACGACTCCTACCGGCGCATCCGGGCCCTGGTCGAGGCCGTGGGCCGCAAGGCCCTGGCCTGAGGCGGGCCGGCGGCATAGCTCGGCAGCGGCAGGCAAGTTATATTTTTGAAGAATCCACAAGGAGATACGGTATGCCCATTCCCGCCATGGCCGGCGCCTTGCAAGGCGTCAAGGTTCTGGATCTGTCGCGCATCCTGGGCGGGCCGCTGTGCGGCCAGATCCTGGGCGACCACGGCGCCGACGTGCTCAAGGTGGAGCCGCCGCAGGGCGACGACACCCGCGCCTGGGGCCCGCCGTTTCGCGATGGCGTGGCCTCGTACTACTTCGGGCTGAACCGCAACAAGCGCATCCAGTTCCTGGACCTCGCCACGCCCGAGGGCCAGCAGCGCGTGCGCGAGCTCATGGCCCAGGCCGACGTGGTGGTCGAGAACTTCAAGATCGGCACCATGGAGAAATGGGGCATAGGCTACGAGCAGATGCGCGCGCAGTTCCCGCAGCTGATCTGGTGCCGGGTGACGGGCTTTGGCGCCGACGGCCCGCTGGGCAGCCTGCCGGGCTACGATGCCGCGATCCAGGCCATGGCCGGGCTGATGAGCATCAATGGCGAGGCCGAGCGCGACCCGCTGCGCGTGGGCCTGCCGGTGGTGGACATGGTGACCGGGCTGAACGCGGTGATCGGCGTGCTGCTGGCGCTGCACGAGCGCGCCAAGAGCGGCCTGGGCCAGCTCGTCGATGCCGCGCTCTACGACTCGGGCATCTCGCTGCTGCACCCGCACGGCGCCAACTGGTTCATGAACGGCAAGATCCCCGGCCGCTCGGGCAACGCCCACCCCAACATCTACCCCTACGACGTGGTGAACACCGGCGGCTCGCCGATCTTCCTGGCCGTGGGCAACGACCGGCAGTTCCGCCTGCTGTGCCAGCACATCGGCCAGCCCGGCATGGCCGACGACGAGCGCTTCGCCACGGCCGGCCAGCGCTCGGTGCACCGCGCCACGCTCAAGCCGCTGCTGGAGCAGGCCTTCGCCTCCATGGATGGCGCGAAGCTCGCCGACGAGCTGATGGCCATCGGCGTGCCCGCCGCGGCGGTGCTGAACGTGGAGCAGGCGCTGAGCGCGCCGCACACCCTGCACCGCGAGCTGGTGGTGAAGATGGGCGAATACACCGGCATAGGCGCGCCGGTCAAGCTCAGCCGCACGCCCGCCACCTACCGCCATGTGCCGCTGACCGAGGGCAAGGATTTCATGGCTTGATGCCGCCCTCGGCTTGGTGCATGCTGTGGCAGCATCACTGAACGAGGAGACATCGATGAAGAAGAAGTTTGCCGCACTGGCGCTGGCCGCGCTGGGCGCTACGGCGGCCCAGGCCGCCTGCCTGGACGACGCCCAGCTCGCCGCCATGGTGGCGGCCTACAACGCCAGGCAGCCGGCCGCCAACCCGCCGCCGCTCGGCGACGCGGATGGGCGCTGCACCCGCGCCAAGTTCAACGCCGCGCTGCAGCAGGCCGGCCGCAAGCCCGTGGGCTACAAGGCCGGGCTGACCAACCCGGCGGTGCAAAAGCGCTTCGGCACCGACCAGCCGGTATGGGGCATGCTCTACGACGGCATGCTGCTGCCCAACGGCGCGCGCGTGCCGGCCCAGTTTGGCGCCCGCCCGCTGTTCGAGGCCGACATGCTGGTGCGCGTCTCAAGCCCCACGATCAACCAGGCCGCCACGCCGCTGCAGGTGCTGGCGGCCATCGACCGCATCGTGCCCTTCATCGAGCTGCCCGACCTGGTGGTGGCCGAGCCGGGCAAGCTCAATGGCGCGGGTGTCGAGGCCATCAATGTGGGCGCCCGCCTGGGGGTGATGGGCGAGCCCATTGCCGTGCCGGGCTACCGTGCCGAACGCTATGCACTGCTCGACGCGCTGCAGCGCATGGAAGTGACCCTCTCCGACCAGGGCGGCGTACGCATTGGCGGCGGCAAGGGCAGCGACCTGATGGAGCAGCCCCTCAACGCGGTGCTCTGGCTGACGGGCGCGCTGGCCCGCGAAGGGCGCGCGCTGCAGGTGGGCGACTGGGTCAGCCTGGGCTCGTTCTCGGCGCTGCTGCCGCCCAAGGCCGGCCAGACGGTGACGCTGCAGTTCCACGGCCTGCCGGGCGCGCAGCCGGTGCGGGTGTCGTTCGAGTGATGGCCGCGATGCCCCGCGCTCGGGGATAATCGCCACGGCCGCCAGCGCTTGCTGGCTGGCGGTTTGCTTCTTTTAGGATAGCTTTCAGCGCTTTATGCATAAGCGCTTGGGCTTGTTTTTCCCTCATGTCCGCTTCGTCGCCCTCCAAGCTCCCGCCCGCCGTGTTGGCGCAACTCACCCCCATCATGCGCAGCGTGGTCGAGCGCATGGCGCGCGCCCAGCATGTGCCGCTGCAGCGGCAGACGGTGGAACAGGCCCGCGCCGCCTACGAGCTGGGCGCTGGCGTGCTCGAAATCCCCAAGCCCGAGCTGGCGCGGGTGCAGCCGCTGGAGATCCCCGCGCGCGACGGCCAGCTGCTGGCCGCCAGGCTCTACGCCACCAGCCACGAGCCGCATCAGCCGGTGCTGCTGTTCACGCATGGCGGGGGCTTCACCATTGGCAGCGTGGCCACGCACGACATCCTGTGCCGCGAGCTCGCGCGCCAGGCGGGCTGCATGGTGGTGTCGCTGGACTACAGGCTCGCGCCCGGCCACAGGTTCCCCACCGCCAGCAACGACGCCTGGGACGCCCTGCAATGGCTGGCCGGCCATGCCGCGGCCATTGGCGCCGATGCGGCCCGCATCGCGGTGGGCGGCGACAGCGCCGGCGGCACGCTGGCCGCGGTGAACGCGATACTGGCGCGCGACGCCGGCCTGCCGCTGGCGCTGCAGCTGCTGATCTACCCCGGCTGCGCCGCGCACCAGGACACGCCCTCGCACGCCACCTATGCCCACGGCCCGGTGCTGACCGAGGCGATGATCAGCTGGATGTTCGCCAACTACCTGCGCACGCCGGCCGACCGCGACGACTGGCGCTTTGCGCCGCTGCTGGCCGACGAGCTGCAGGGCGTGGCCCCGGCCTGCGTGCTGCTGGCCGAATGCGACGCGCTGGTGGACGAGGGCGTGCTGTACGCCGACCGGCTGCGCATGGCCGGCGTGCCGGTCGATCTGGAAATCTACCGCGGCGTGAGCCACGAATTCATCAAGATGGGCCGCGCGCTGAAGGAAGCGCGCCAGGCCCATGCCTTTGCCGCCGCCGCGCTGCGCGCGGCCTTCGACCTATGACCGATATGACCATTCCGAAGCCCGCCGACTTCCGCTGCAAGACCCGCCTGCGCGTGCGCTGGGCCGAGGTGGACATGCAGAAGGTGGTCTTCAACGCCCATTACCTCAGCTACGTGGACGTGGCCTCGTCCGAGTACTGGCGCGCGCTGGCCGTGCCCTACGAAGAGGGCGCACAGCGCCTGGGCTGCGAGCCGTACCTGAAGGCCACTGCGCTGGAATACCACGCCTCGGCGCGACTCGACGACGTGATCGACGTAGGGTTGCGCTGCGCCAGGCTCGGCAATACGTCGGCCAGCTTCGAGGCCGCGATCTTCTGCGGCGACCGGTTGCTGGTGACGGCGCACCTGGTTTATGTGTTTGCCGATGCCGACCAGAAGCCGACACCGCTGCCGCAGGCCTACCGCGACATGGTGCAGCGCTTCGAGGCCGGCGAGCCGGTGGTGCAGTTGCGTACCGGCCACTGGAACGAGCTGGGCCGCGAGGCCATGCGGCTGCGCATGGAGGTGTTCGTGCGCGAGCAGGGCATTCCCGCGGAGATCGAGGCCGACGAATACGACGCCAGCGCGCTGCATGCGGTGGCCACCAACGGCCTGGGCATGTGCGTGGCCACCGGCCGCATGCTGCCGGCGGGCGAAAGCGGCGTGATGCGCATCGGCCGCATGGCCGTGCACCGGGCGCTGCGCGGCCAGCAATGGGGCCGGCAGGTGCTGGACGCCCTGGTCGGCGAGGCGCGCCGCAAGGGCATGCGCCGCGTGGAGCTGCATGCCCAGTGCAGCGCCGAGAGCTTCTACCGCCGCGCCGGCTTCACCGTGCTGGGCGAGCGGTACGAGGAGGCCGGCATACCGCACGTCAGCATGTACCAGGACCTCTGAGTCAGCCTGGGGCGTACTGCGCCAGCCCGTGGCCGAAGGACCAGTTCTCCTTCTCGACCTCGACCAGGTTGATGAACACGTCCTCGGGGCGCAGGCCCGGGCTTTCGGTCAGCAGCTGCGCCGTCCGCGCAAACAGCGCCTTCTTCTGCTCCAGCGTGCGGGTGTTGTTGGCAGTGATCTGGATGAACAGCAGATCGTCGCTGCGCGCCACGCCCAGGTAGCTTGCGCCGTAGCGGAAGCTGGCGGCCTCGTGCTCGGTGATGGCCATGAACTGGTCATCCTCGGGCACGTTGAAGGTTTCGCGCAAGGCGCGGTACACGCTGTCGAAAATGGCTTGCCGGTAGGGTTCCGGCTTTCCGGCGCGCATGGAGATATGGACCAGGGGCATGGCGAGTTCCTTTCGCGGTGACTTTTCAAGGTGACCCTGGCTTCATGGTATCTATTTCATTATGATATTCATAATTATTTCAATGATAACTATCTGAAATGACTGAGCGCCCCCTCGATCTCGATGCCGTCAAGGCCTTCATCCGCATTGCAGAGCTGGGCAGCTTCACGCTGGCGGCAGATGCCATGCAGACGACGCAGGCCGGGGTGAGCCTGCGGCTCAAACGGCTTGAAGACCGGCTGGGCTGCCGGCTCATCGAGCGCACGCCGCGGTATGTGGAGCTGTCGGCGCGCGGGACGGCCTTTCTCGCGCATGCCCGCGAGCTGCTGGCGGCGCACGAGCGTGCGCTCGCTGCCCTGGCCGAAACCCGGCAGCGTTTGACCATCGGCATCAGCGACCATGTGGCGGGGCCGGAGTTGCCCGCACTGATCGCGCGCATGAACGCCCAAGACCCGCAACTGCTGATCGAGATCCGCATCGGCTCGTCGGGCGAGCTGCTGCAGCGCTTCGACCGGCGCGAACTCGATACGGTAATCGTGCGCCTGCATGCCGGGCGCGATGACGGCGAGCTGATTGCCGACGAGCAGCTGGGCTGGTTCGCGGCGCCGGGCTGGCAACACTTCGCGGACGAGCCCCTGCCGCTGGCCACGCTGGCCGAGCCCTGCGGAGTGCGTGCGCTGGCGGGCCAGCTGCTCGATGCGGCCGGTGTGCGCTGGACGGAGCGGTTTGTGGGCGGTGGGGTGGCGGCGGTTGCCGCCGCCGTCATGGCGGGGCTGGGGGTTGCGGCGCTGGCGCCGCGCATGCTGCCCTGGGGCGCGCTGGAGCTAGGGGGGCGGCTCGGGCTGCCCGAGTTGCCGCGCCTGCCGGTGCTGCTGCACACCCGCATCCGCGATGGCCGCTCGCGCGATGCGCTGGCCGCGCTGTCTGCGGCCTTCAAGAGTGCCGTGCGCGGATAAGGGCTGATGGGGCCTGCTGGCTGCAGGCGATAAAAAATGGCACCCCAGGCTCCCCACTGCGTTGGGTCGCTGCCCCTCCGAGAGGGGCGCTTTTTATCTTGGGGCGGCCCGGCGATAAAAAATGGCTCCCCACGCTTGCTCACTTCGTGTAGCCGCTGCCCCTCCGAGAGGGGCGCTTTTTTATCTTGGGGCGGCCCGGCGATAAAAAACCGGGTCTGGAGGCTTTTTGCAAAACCGCCAGGACCCGGTAAGAAGTGATGGTCAAGATGCGCTTGAGTTGTTGTCGGGCAGTGAACCGGTGCAAATGATGGCACAGTCTTGCACTTGCTCACAAAAACCCCCCGAGTGTACCAATGGGCGGCCCGCTTGTGCGCGTTTTTGTGCAATCTTTGTGTCGGGGGCGGCCGGCGGGCCGGCAAAACCGTGGTGATAAGCGCCGATTCAGCTCAAATGTCTTCCAGCAGTGCATAGGGCAGGGGCTGCAGCTGCAGCAGCGGCCCGGTGGCCGAGCCGGCGTGCAGCGGCTGCGCGGCCGCCGCCAGCTGCAGCGAGACCAGGGCGTCGTGGCCCGCGGCCTGCGCGATGGTGCCCACCGGCTGCTCGGCATCGCCGGCGGCATAGACCTTCTGGCCGGCCTGCAGCTCGGCGGCCTTGCACTGCGCCAGGAACATGCGCCGCTTGAGCGTGCCGCGGAACTGGCTGCGCGCCACCACCTCCTGGCCGGGATAGCAGCCTTTCTTGAAGCTCACGCCGCCGATCGACTCGAAGTTGAGCATCTGCGGCACGAAGGCATCCACCACCGCCGTGCCGATGCGCGGCACCGCGCTGCGCACCTCGCCGCGCAGCCAGGCCGCGGCATCGAGCGCGGGGCTGGCCGCGATGGCCGCGGGCAGGGGGGTGTCGGCGGGCGCGGCCCACAGCGCCCGGGCCTGGCCGTCGGCCGGGTACAGGCGCACCACGCTGGCGGCGCCGTCGGCAGCGGTTTCCCAGGCGGTGGCCGAGGGCGCGCAGTGCTCCGCGACAGCGCCCGCCAGCCCCACGAGCCGGATGGCGTCGCTGGCGTCGCTCAGCCTGGCCTTGGCGCGCAGCACGAACATCGACAGGCGCTTGAGCGTGGGCGCCAGCACATCGCGGCCGGTGATCAGCCAGAACTCGGTGGCCGAACGCTTGATGACCAGGAAGCTGGCCTGCATGCGGCCCTTGGCCGAGAGAAAGGCCGCCAGCCTGGCCTGCCCGGCGGGCAGCAGCTGCACATCGTTGGTGAGCTGGCCTTGCAGAAAGCCGGCGGCGTCTTCGCCTTCGGCCCGGATGACGCCCAGATGCGTCAGCGTTACATGTCCTTGGAGCGCTTCAATCATGGCGTGAATTATGATGCGCGCTGCTGGGCATGGAGGTGGTGGGGTTGTGAAGCGTTTTCTGTTTGTGCTGGTCTTGCTGGCGCTGGCTGCTGCCGGCGGCGCCTATTGGTGGCTGCACCAGCCGGTGGTGGCCGGCGACCAGGCCATCGAGCTGGAGATCGAGCCCGGCACCACGCCGCGCAACGTGGCCCGCGCCGTGCGCCAGGCGGGCATGCAAGTCAACCCCGACTGGCTCTACTGGTGGTTCCGCCTGTCGGGGCAGGATCGCAAGATCCGTGCCGGCAACTATGAAATCCCGCCCGGCACCACGCCGCATTCGCTGCTGGCGCGGCTGGTGCGTGGCGAGGAGACGCAGCGCGTGATCACCCTGGTCGAAGGCTGGAACTTCCGCCAGGTGCGCGCGGCGCTGGCCAAGGAGGAGTTTCTCAAGCACGACACCGCCGGCATGGCGCCCGAGGAGATCATGGCCGCACTCGGCCAGCCCGGCATGCCTGCCGAGGGGCGCTTCTACCCCGATACCTACGCCTATGCCAAGGGCAGCGGCGAGCTGGCGCTGCTGCGCCGCGCGCAGACGGCGATGGACAAGCGCCTGGAGGCCATCTGGGCGCTGCGCGAGGCCGATTCGCCGCTCAAGACCCCGGCCGAGCTGCTCACGCTGGCCAGCATCGTCGAGAAGGAGACCGGCCGCGCGGACGACCGCGCCCAGATCGCCGGCGTGTTCACCAACCGGCTGCGCATCGGCATGCTGCTGCAGACCGACCCGACGGTGATCTACGGCCTGGGCGAGAAGTTCGACGGCAACCTGCGCAAGCGCGACTTGCAGGCCGACACCCCGTGGAACACCTATACCCGCAGCGGCCTGCCGCCCACGCCGATAGCCATGCCGGGCAAGGCCGCGCTGATGGCGGCGGTGCAGCCGGCCAAGACCAAGGCGCTGTATTTCGTCTCCCGGGGCGACGGCAGCAGCCATTTCAGCGATAACCTGGACGAGCACAACCGTGCGGTCAACCAGTACCAGCGCGGTGGCAAGTGATCAGGGATACTTGCCATCCGGCACACCAGCATAAAGGACCCCCAGTGAGCAGCAGCCCAGGCTTGTTTATCACCTTCGAAGGCATAGACGGTGCCGGCAAGACCTCGCACATCCACCACCTGCGCGAGGCCTTCGTGGCCGCCGGCCGCCAGGTGGTGCTGACGCGCGAGCCGGGCGGCACGCCGCTGGCCGAAAAGCTGCGCGAGCTGTTCCTGCGCGATGCGATGGACGCGCTGACCGAGGCGCTGCTGGTGTTCGCCGCCCGCCGCGACCACCTGGCGCAGGTGATCGAGCCGGCGCTGGCGCGCGGCGACGTGGTGCTGTGCGACCGCTTCACCGATGCCACCTTCGCCTACCAGGGCGCGGGGCGCGGGTTCGACCTGGGCGTGCTGGCGCAGCTGGAGCGCATGGTGCAGGCCAACCCTGCGCTGGGCCCGGATTTCGTGCGCCATCCCGAGCTGACCATCTGGTTCGACCTGCCCACCGACGTGGCCGCCGCGCGCGTGAACCATGCGCGCGTGCCCGACCGCTTCGAGTCGCAGCCGCAGGCCTTCTTCGCCCAGGTGGCCGGCGGCTATGCGCAGCGCGCCGCGGCCCAGCCGCAGCGCTTTGCGCGCATCGACTCCAACCAGGCCAAGGACGTGGTGTGGCAGGCAGTGCACGCTGCGGTGGCGGCCAGGGGGTGGCTGCGGTGAGTGAAATCGCTCCCTGGATCGCGCGCCAGCGCGATGCGCTGCTGGCCCAGCGCGGCCATGCCTGGCTGCTGCAGGGGCCTTCGGGCCTGGGGCAGTTCGCGCTGGCGCTGGAGCTGGTGCGCGCATGGCTGTGTGATGCCCCCACGCTCCCCGCTGCGCGAGGTTCGCTGCCCCCCGGGGGGGCGCTCGCCGCCTTGGGGCGGCCCGGCGGCGGCTCGGATGTACCCACCGTGCACGGCGCCTGCGGCCAATGCGCCAGCTGCCACGCGATCGACGTGCATGCGCATACCGACCTGTGCGTGCTGATGCCCGAGACGCACATGCTGGCGCTGGGCTGGCCGCTGTCCGAAAAGGCCCAGGCCGATATCGACGACAAGAAGCGCAAGCCCAGCCAGGAGATCCGGGTGGATGCGATGCGCGATGCGGTGGAGTTCACCCAGCGCACCTCGGGCCGTGGGCGCGGCAAGGCGGTGCTGGTGTTTCCGGCGGAGCAGATGAACGCGGTCACCGCCAATGCCTTGCTCAAGACGCTGGAGGAGCCGCCGGGCGAGGTGCGCTTCGTGCTGGCCACCGAGGCCGCGCACCAGCTGCTGCCCACCATCCGCAGCCGGTGCCTGGCGCATACGCTGCAATGGCCGCAGCCGGCCGAGGCGAACGCCTGGCTGGCGCGGCAGGGCGTGCCGGCGGAGCAGATCGAGGCGCTGTTGCAGGCCGCGGGCGGGCGGCCCGAGGATGCGTTGGCCCGCCATGGCGCCGGGCACTCGCCCGCGGTGTGGCAGCGCCTGCCGCGCGAGCTGGCCCAGGGCCAGGCCGGCGCGCTGGCGGGCCTGGCGCCGGCGCAGGTGGTCGATGCGCTGCAAAAGCTCTGCCACGACCTGCTAATGCTGCGCGTGGGCGCGGCGCCGCGCTTTTTCGCCGCCGCCGACCTGCCGCCCGCGCCGGGCCTGGCGCCGCTCACCCGCTGGGCCCAGGCGCTGCGCCAGAGCATGCGCACAGCCGACCACCCGTTCAACCAGGGCCTGATGCTGGAGGCCCTGGTGGCGCAGGCGCACAGTGTGCTGCGCTCGCGCCGCTGATTCCGGGGCAGCCACGCCAACCGTTTGATTTCATGTACACCGATTCCCACTGCCATTTGAATTTTCCCGAGCTGGCCGCGCAGCTGCCGGCCATCCGTGAGGCCATGCAGGCGGCGCAGGTCACGCGCGCGCTGTGCATCAGCACCACGATGGAAGAGTTTCCCCAGGTGCATGCGCTGGCCACCGGCTACGACAACTTCTGGTGCAGCGTGGGCGTGCACCCCGATACCGAGGGGCTGATCGAGCCCTCGGTCGCCGACCTGGTGGCCTGCTCGGCCCTGCCCCGGGTGGTGGCCATCGGCGAGACCGGGCTGGACTACTACGGCATGGAGGACCGCAAGGGCGGGCGCAGCATTGCCGACCTGGAGTGGCAGCGCGAGCGCTTTCGGGTGCACATCCGCGCCGCGCGGCAGGTGGGCAAGCCGCTGATCATCCACACCCGCAGCAGCTCGGACGACACCTTGCGCCTGCTGCGCGAGGAGGGCGAGAGCGGCGCGGCCGGCAGCGCCGGCGGCGTGTTCCACTGCTTCACCGAGACCATGCAGGTGGCGCGCGCCGCGCTGGACCTGGGCTTCTACATCTCGTTCTCGGGCATCGTCACCTTCAAGAGCGCGCAGGAGCTGCGCGAGGTGGCCGCCTTCGTGCCGCTCGATCGCATGCTGATCGAGACCGACAGCCCCTATCTCGCGCCGGTGCCGTACCGCGGCAAGACCAACAACCCTTCGTACGTGCCCTATGTGGCGCAGCAGATCGCCCAGCTGCGCGGCCTGCCGCTGGAGCGCGTGGCCGAGGCCACGAGCACGAATTTCGACCGCCTGTTTCCGGGAGTGCTGGCATGAAACCTTGGATGCAAAGACGCCGCTTCGTGGCAGGGGCGGCGCTGGCCGTGTTGGGCGCAGGCGCGGCGCTGCTCGCCGGCTGTGCGGCCCCTTCGGGTGGCTTGGGTGGCTCGGGGGGCTCGCATGAGGCCTTCTTCACCTACATCATCCGCGACGATGCCCCCGGCATCCGCGCGCTGGTGGGGATGGGGTTCGATCCCAACACCACCAACCAGCGCGGCGAGACCGGGCTCACCCAGGCGTTCAAGCAGGAATCCTACCGCGCCGCGCAAGGCCTGATAGCACTGCCGCAGACCGATGTGAACCGCGCCAACAGCAAGGGCGAGACGCCGCTGATGATGGCCGCGATCAAGGGCCAGCTCGGCCTTGCGCAGCAGCTGATCGAGCGCGACGCCGATGTGAACAAGACCGGCTGGACGCCGCTGCACTACGCGGTCTCGGTGCCCAGCGAGGACGGCTCCGACCTGAAGATGGTGGCGCTGCTGCTGCAGCACAGCGCCTATATCGACGCCGAGTCGCCCAACGGCACCACGCCGCTGATGATGGCGGCCCAGTACGGCACGCGCAGCGCGGTGCAGCTGCTGCTGGACGAGGGGGCCGACCCGGCGCTGAAGAACCAGCAGGGCCTCACCGCCAAGGACTTCGCGCTGCGCGTGGACCGCCAGGAAGTGGTGCGCTGGCTGGAGCAGGCGCAGCGCAAGAAGGCGCCGCAGGCGCCACGCGTACGCAGCCAGTGGTAAAAAGGATAGCTGCTGGCGCTTGATGGGTAAGGTTTTCAGGTATTTTATACCTGAAATCCCCGTGTATAAAGCGTAAAAAGCTATTGTTTTTGATGCTCAGCTGGGCCGGCTTTGCAGCCGCGCATACAGGCCGCCCAGCGCCAGCAACTCGGCATGCGTGCCCTGCTCGACGATGCTGCCGCGCTCCATCACCACCACGCGGTCGGCATGCTCGATGGTGGACAGGCGGTGCGCGATCACCAGCGTGGTGCGGTCCTTCATCAGGCGCGAGAGGGCGTCCTGCACCAGGCGCTCCGATTCGGTGTCGAGCGCCGAGGTGGCCTCGTCGAGGATCAGGATGGGCGCATCCTTGTACAGCGCGCGCGCGATCGCCAGGCGCTGGCGCTGCCCGCCCGACAGCTGCGAGGCATTGTGCCCGACCAGCGTGTCGATCCCCTGCGGCAGGCTGTCGACGAAGCCCTGCAGGTTGGCCGCGGCCAGGCAGGCCCGCAGCCTGGCGGCATCCACCTCGGCGCCCAGCGCCACGTTGGCCGCCACCGTGTCGTTGAACATCACCACATCCTGGCTCACCAGCGCGAACTGGCTGCGCAGCGTGGGCAGATCCCATTGCTCGATGGCCACGCCGTCCACGGCCACCGAACCGCCGGTAGGCGCGACGAAGCGCGGCAGCACGTTGACCAGCGTGGTCTTGCCCGCGCCGGACGGGCCCACCAGCGCCACCACCTCGCCGGGGCGGATGCTGAGCGACAGGTGCTGCAGCGCCGGCGCCTTCTCGCTGCCGTCCCGGCCATAGGCCACGCTCAGGTCGCGCAGCTCGATCGCGCCGCGCACCTGCGCCGGCTTGAAGCTGCCGCCGGTCTCGGCCGGCACCTCGCCGAGCAGGCCCAGGCCGCGCTCCAGCGCCGCCACGCCGCGGGTGATGGGGTTGGCCACATCGGCCAGGCGGCGGATCGGGGCGATCAGCATCAGCATCGCCGAGATGAAAGCCACGAAGCCGCCCACCGTCACGTCCTTGGCACTGATACCGGTGCTGCGGCTTTGCCACAGCGCGATGCAGATCACCACCGACAGCGCCACCGCGGCCAGCAGCTGGGTGAGCGGCGTCATCGCCGCCGAGGCGATCGTGGCCTTGATCGCCAGCTGGCGCAGCCGCTTGCTCAGCGCGACGAAGCGCGCCACCTGGCCTTGCTCGGCCGCGTGCAGGCGCACCATGCGGTGGGCGAGCACGTTCTCCTCGACCACATAGGCCAGCTCGTCGGTGGCCTGCTGGCTGCTCTTGGTGATGTGGTACAGGCGCCGCGACAGCGTCTTCATGATCCACGACACGCCCGGCAGCAGCACGGCCACGATCAGCGTCAGCTGCCAGTTGAGGTAGAGCAGGTACATCAGCAAGGCCACCACGGTGAAGCCGTCGCGCGACAGGCTCAGCAGCGCCTGCACCAGCAGCGTGGAGCCGTTCTGCACCTCGTAGACCACGGTGTTGGACAGGATGCTCGCCGACTGGCGCGAGAACAGCCCCAGGTCGGCATTGAGCACGCGCGAGAACAGGTTCTCGCGCAGCCGCATCATCCCGTCATTGGCGATGCGCGCCAGCGCATACTGGTTCACGAACTGGCCGATGCCGCGCACCAGGAAAACGCCAACAATCGTCACCGGCACCATCCACAGCGCCAGCGTGCCGCTGGTGAAGCCCTTGTCCAGCAGGGGCTTGAGCAGCGCGGGAATCGCCGGCTCGGTCGCCGCGACCACCACGGTGGCCAGCACCGCCAGCACCCAGGTCCAGCGCTGGTAGCCGAAGTAGGGCGCCAGCCGCGACAGGCGCTGGCGCAGCGAAAGCTCATTCACCTTGGCGGCGGCGTCGGGGGGGCTGGATGCCTGAGCGGAAGATGGTTTTTCTATTGTGGACATGGGTCGGAGATTCTAGAATGCGCGCCAATCGCCTGGAACCGGTTCCGGCGTATGGAAAAATTGCGCACCACGTAACAGAGCTTACGCAAACGGGGGTGCATGGAGCCTGCACTCCCCGGGGAGATGCTTGCTGATGCAAGATTTGCGAAGTTGTGATTCTCCTACGTACATGATGCGCATCGCATATATGATGGCCGGCAATGACTACTAATCGCTTTCCCTTGGTTTCGCTCTCCTCGGTTTTGCCTCCATTGCACCGCCGCCTTATTCTCGGTGCCGCCCTCGCGGCCCCCGCGCTGCCCGCGCTGGCGCAGTTCAAGGTGGAGATCAGCGGCATTGGCGTCAAGCAGACACCCATCGCGGTCGCACCCTTCCGGGGCGAAGCCCAGTCGCCACAGCGCATCTCGGCCATCGTGCTGGCCGACCTGGAGCGCAGCGGCCTGTTTCGCAGCGTAGACGCCAGCGGCGAGCAGCTCGACGAATCCTCGCGGCCCGACCTGTCCACCTGGAAGCAGAAAGCCGCCGAAGCCCTGGCCGCCGGCAGCGTCAGCCGCACCGCGGACGGCCGCTTCGACGTGCGCTTTCGCCTGTGGGACGTGGTGCAGGGCCAGGACCTGGGCGGGCAAAGCTACCAGGTGCCGCAGGCCGACCTGCGCCTGGTGGCCCACAAGATTGCCGACTACATCTATGAAAAGCTCACTGGCGAGAAGGGCGTGTTCTCCACCCGCATCGCCTACGTGACCAAGAGCGGCTCGCGCTACACGCTGTGGGTGGCCGATTCGGACGGCGAGAACGCCCAGTCGGCCCTCTCCAGCCCCGAGCCCATCATCTCGCCGGCCTGGTCGCCGTCGGGCACGCAGCTCGCCTACGTGTCGTTCGAATCGCGCAAGCCGGTGGTCTACGTGCACGAGGTATCCTCGGGCCGGCGGCGCCTGGTGGCCAACTTCCGTGGCTCCAACAGCGCGCCCGCCTGGTCGCCCGACGGCCGCTCGCTGGCGGTGACGCTCAGCCGCGACGGCGGCTCGCAGCTCTACACCATCAGCCCCAACGGCGGCGAGCCGCGCCGCCTCACGCAAAGCAGCGGCATCGACACCGAGCCGACCTATTCGCGGGACGGGCGCTACATCTACTTCGTCAGCGACCGCGGCGGCGCGCCGCAGATCTACCGCATCGGCGCGAGCGGCGGCAGCGCCGAGCGCGTGACCTTCAGCGGCTCCTACAACATCTCCCCGGCCATCAGCCCGGATGGCAAGACGCTGGCCTACATCTCGCGCATTGGCGGTGCCTATAAGCTGCAGGTCATGGACCTGGCCTCGGGCACGGTGGCATCGGTGACCGACACCGCCGCCGACGAAAGCCCCAGCTTTGCGCCCAACAGCAAGCTCATCGTGTATGCCACGCGCCAGGGCGGCCGTGATGCCCTGATGACCACCACGCTCGACGGCAAGATCAAGGCGCGGCTGGCTGGACAGAATGGCGACATCCGGGAGCCCGACTGGGGCCCGTATCAGCCCTGACTTGCATTGGTTGGTTTGTCGCATCAAGCGATCTGTTGATCTGTTTTTGTTCGAGGATTTTTTGGAGAGTCGTATGTTGTCGTTGAAAAAAGCTTCTTTGGCAGTGCTCGTCGCTGCCGTGCTGGCCGGCTGCAGTTCCGCACCGTCGCTGGACAAGGCCCCCGTGGAGGACAAGGGTGCCACTTCCACCACCAACAACGGTGCGGGATCCGGCGCCGCAGGCCAGAGCGGTGTCTCGGGCGTGGACCTGAACAACAGCGCCGCCAACGGCCAGGGCCCGGTCGGCGCCGCGCGCATCATCTACTTCGGCTTCGACAGCTACACCGTCAAGCCCGAAGACCAGTCCACGCTGGATGCCCATGCCCGCTTCTTGAAGGCCAACCCGTCGCGCAAGGTCATGCTCGAAGGCAATACCGACGAGCGCGGCGGCAGCGAATACAACCTGGCCCTGGGTCAAAAGCGTGCCGAGGCCGTGCGCCGCGCGCTGGGCGTGCTGGGCGTGCAGGACAGCCAGATGGAGGCGGTGAGCTTCGGCAAGGAAAAGCCCGCGGTCCAGGGCGCATCCGAAGACGCCTACGCGCAGAACCGCCGTGTTGAGCTGAACTACCGCTGATACCGCCGATGAGCCTCGCCCGCCGCATTCCCCGTTCCGTCGCGCTCGCAGCCCTGGTGCTGTGCAGCGGGGTATCCCACGCCGCATTGTTCGAAGACACGGATGCACGCCACGCCATCATCGAATTGCGCCAGCGCGTGGACCAGTTGACCCAGAGCAATTCGCGCAATGGCGAAGACACCTCGCAGGTGCGCCGCAGCCTGCTGGACTTCCAGTCCCAGCTCGACGCGCTGCGCAACGACGTGGCCACGCTGCGCGGCGAGAACGAGGCCCTGCGGCGGCAGGTGGCCGAACTGCAGCGCGGCCAGAAGGACCTGGCCAAGGGCATGGACGACCGGCTGCGCCAGTTCGAGCCCGCCAGCGTCACCATCGATGGCCAGGAGTTCAAGGCCGAGCCCGCGGAGAAGAGCGATTTCGAGGCTGCGCTGAACATCTTCCGCGCCGGCAAGTTCACCGATGCGGCCCAGGCCTTCAGCACCTTCGTGCAGCGCTACCCGCAAAGCGGGTACCTGCCGTCGGCGCGCTTTTGGCTGGGCAATGCCCAGTACGCGAATCGCGACTACAAGTCGGCCATCGACAACTTCAAGCAGATCCTGGCGACCGCGCCCAAGCACCTGCGCGCGCCCGATTCGGCGCTGTCCATCGCCAACTGTCAGATCGAGCTGAAAGACACCAAGGCGGCCCGCAAGACCCTCGAAGACCTGGTCAAGGCCTACCCCGAGACCGAAGCGGCCAACGCCGCCAAGGAACGCCTGTCCAAGCTCAAGTAATGCAGCAGCCGATCGAGCCCGCCGAGGGCGGCGCCATCGACCTGCAGCGGCGCTTTGGCGGCCTGCAGCGCCTGTACGGCATGGAGCCGGCGCAGCGCATCACCCGTGCCAGCGTGGCCGTGGTCGGCATCGGCGGCGTTGGCTCATGGGCCGCCGAGGCGCTGGCGCGCAGCGGCGTTGCGCGGCTGCGCCTCATCGACCTGGACAACGTCGCCGAATCCAACATCAACCGCCAGATCCAGGCCCTGACCGGCACCGTGGGCATGGCCAAGGTCGATGCGATGCGCGCGCGCATCGCGCAGATCAACCCCCACTGCCGCGTGGACGTGGTCGAGGACTTCGTCACCGCCGACAACTGCGCCGAACTGCTGGCCGGCGTCGATGCCTTCATCGACGCCTGCGACCAGGTCAGGGCCAAGGCCGCGATGGCGGCCTGGGCGCGCCGGGCCGCGGTGTTTGCGGTGCATGTGGGCGCCGCGGGCGGCAAGCGCCTGGCCCACTTGGTGCAGACGGACGACCTGGCCACGGCAACGCACGACCCCTTGCTCGCGCAAATGCGCTACCGCATGCGCAAGGACTACGGCGCGCCCAAGGATGGCAAGAAGATGAAGATCACCTGCGTCTTCAGCAAGGAAGCCGTGCGCGGGCCCGACGCCTCGTGCGCCGTGGACGGCGCAAGCGATGCCGTGGGCGATGGCTCGCTCAACTGCCACGGCTACGGCTCCTCGGTCGCGGTCACCGCCACCTTCGGCATGTGCGCCGCCAGCCTGGTCTTCGAAAGATTGGCGGCAGAACAGAAGGCGCCGAAAACCAAGTTATAATCTCAGGCTGTCAGGATTTTGGGCTGATGAAGCCGCAATGAAAGACACGGGTCTTTAGCTCAGCCGGTAGAGCAGCGGACTTTTAATCCGTTGGTCGCGAGTTCGAATCTCGCAGGACCCACCATGTAATTCAATAAGTTAGCCGCTTTTAAGCGGCTTTCTTTTTTGGTGGTATGCGGGCTTTTTTGCCAACCAACGCAACGGCGCTTTTGAGTGGCTTCGTGGCTAGATGACTGTACCGCTTGGTGCTGATCGCGGACTTATGCCCCAACACTCCGCCTACTGTATAGAGATCAACTCCTGCATTGATCATCTCGCTTGCCGTGCTGTGCCGCAAGTCGTGCAGGCGGGCGTGTCCATAGCCAGCGGCCCTGGCTCCCGCCTTGAATGCTTTGCTCGCCGTCCACTTTGTCGGGCGCACCTGCCATGCACACGCACTGCGCTGGGAAAATCACTGGCAGCCATGCACCCATAGATCACGCTGCGGCCCAAGCCGGTGAGAAACATCACGGCATCAATGCGTAGCAGGCGCTCCCGGTGGCTGCCTTGCAGCTACGCATGTGTCAGCACGGCGGCGGGTGGCTTCTCGACTGCGCGCGGCGGGGGCGTGGAGGGGGCTTCGGGTGATTCCTGGCGGGTTACCACCCCTCTTGCGTGTCCCTGCAGCTGGTCAGCGCCGCGCAGGCGCGCGCGCAATGCCCCTGCCCATGCCGCCAATCGGTCTGCCCATTGCGGGCATGTGGCCTGGCACTGCTGGCCGGCGGCCGAACGTGACAAAGCCCGCTCTGGGCGGGCCTTAGGTGGTCGGTGGCGGCGGTGGCCTACCCGCGGCGGTGGTGCCGGATGCTATGCGGCGAGCTGGAATCGTTCATCGTGCTCCGCGTGCGTCCAGCCGATGCAGGCCAGGGCCACGGTACGAGGTACCACCTTCTCGCCGCTCAGGTAGTACCCCAGCATGCGCCGCGACAGGCCTAGCACGTCGGCAGCCTGCTGCTGGGTGAGTTTGTGCCGGTGCATCAGTTGCAGCAGATCCTCATGCGAGAACCCACCGGCCTGTTCGACAGCGCGGGCGCGCAGGTTGTCGGCGGCCATTTCCAGTTCATTGGTACCCCATGTCACCGTGCCTCCCCAGGCGCCCAGCTTGGCGCGCTTGAACACGGCTGGATCGGCCAGGGCCGCCAATGTCGGGTACCTCTTGATGATGGCTGACAGGTCCACATCGAACTCCGCACCGTCTTCGAATTCGAGGTGCAGCACGTGGCCAGCCTTGGCCTTGACGGCCACCAGAGTGAATGCCTTGCTCATGGGTTCAGTTCCTTCCATTTGAGGTCCAACAACTCGACGTTTGCACGCGCCCAGTTCATGGGCTCCGCCAGCTCACGCGAGGGGATCGCGCCGCGCAACACTTCCAGGCTGGCAATCACCACCAGGGCTTCGCGGCCATCGTTCATGCGCACATGGAAGTGCGGAGGCAGGTGGTCACCAGCGTACATGTCGATGGTGCTTTGCGTGAGTCGTGCGAGTGTCGGCATGGATTCTATTATATGTGCAACTATTGCACTGTGCAATGGTTGCACAATAAAGGCTGCAATTTCCCGTCCAGCCAATCCGCTATGCCATCGCCCGGGTTGCCGGATTCTCGAAAAAGCCGAAGGGCCGAGCAAGCCAGAGTTGCACATGCTCGAAGACTGCCTTGGATGCGCCAAGCCATGGCGCTCATCATGCTCTACACCCCTCTGCGGCATAGGGCAGTGTCATGCGCATGTATGCCGTCATGTATGCCAAGGAAATTTCATGGCTTCGGTCGTGTGCCCCAGAAGCGCCTGGGGATCGATCCATACCCACGTGCCGCCCTGTTTGGTGAAGGCCATGGGCAGCAGATCAAGCTTGATTTCATCCTTGAGCTCCTGTGCCTCCTTCTTGCCGGGCTTGCGGCCCTCTCAATCTGCGCCACTTTTTCCTTGGGCTTGCGCGCGAGCACCGATGCAGGCATCGTTCATTGAGTCAGCCACCAGGGCCGCGTTTGGTTCTGCCCATGAAGACCATGTACTGATGCAGGAGACATTGCAGCCGGCCTTCCTGAAAGAGCTGGAGCGGCTGATCGACGAAAAGCTCGCCGTCATGAAGCCAAGCGGCAAAAGGCGTTGACCGAGCGAGGTTTGGACTTTGCCCGCGCTGCCGATGTGTTTGCAGGCAGGCATTTCACGGCGGAGGACTTGCGAGAGGACGACAGCGAGCCGCGCTGCATCACCGTGGGGCAACTCGATGAGCGGATGGTTGTCATGGTGTGGACACCGCGCGGCGAGGCCCGCCGCATTATCAGCATGAGGAAGGCCAATGAGCGCGAACAAGCACGCTACGCCCACAGAGTGGGTTGATCCGGACGATGCACCGGAGCTGACAGATGCATTCTTCGAGCAGCCTCATTGCACGGCATGGGGCTATAGTGGCTTGCTTTGGAGGTACTGTGGCCAACGTGATCATTCGGCGCTTGACCGTGGGCGATGCCGTGGCATTCCGTGAGATAAGGCTCGCCGCACTGAGGAAATCTCCCGAAATGTTCGGCTCCGTCTATGAACGCGAGGTCAAGAAGGGCATGGAGGCATTTGTGGAGCGCCTCGAGTATTCATCGGTGTTCGGCGCATACCAGGGTGGGGTGCTTGCGGGCCTGGCGGTCTTGACGCAAGAAGACGGCCCCAAGGATGCCCACAAGGCGCACCTGTCCAGTGTTTTTGTCCAGCCCGAAATGCGGGGTAGAGGCGCCGCTGATGCCCTGCTGGGGGCGGCCATCGACTGCGGCCGCGAGTGCGTGGAGCAGATCATGCTGTCGGTGGTGGAGAGCAACTTGCCAGCGATCCGCCTCTACGAAAAGCACGGCTTCAAGGCTTACGGGGTGGAGCCGCGAGCGCTGAAGGTCGACTCGGCATATGTCAATGAGGTGTTGATGGCGCTGATGCTGCGCTGAATGCGCTGCGCGAAGCTGCCTGAACTCCCAGATTGGCGTGCCGCGCGTGGGCCGGCGCATCGGAGAATGCCTGTGCCGTCTGCGGCGCTGCCGGGCAGCCGACCTCTGTGCGAATGCTTCCAGATGCAGCAGCCGCTCTCCTACAAGAGGCGCGCGCTGCGGGCCGAACAATACGGCTGCATCTGCATCGCTTCTTGCCAGCCGTTCGCTACCCATTGCCCTATGAAATTCGCGCATGCCGTATTCATGGCCATACATTGCGTTATGGCGGGAATGTTCACCCTCTGCGCCATCGGCCTGCTGTGGATCGCCGGGGGGAAGGGTTGGACCGCCTTGCACAATGGGCTTGGCCAGGACGAGATGTTCAAGCTGGTCGAGGCGCTGGGCGTGCTGGCGGCCAGCGTGGTGGCGCTGCAGATCGCGCAGACCATCCTGGAGGAAGAGGTGGTGCGTGACACGCATATCAGCGGCCCCACGCGCGTGCGCCGTTTTCTCTCGCGGTTCCTGGTGGTGCTGGTCGTGGCGCTCGCCGTCGAAGCCCTGATCACCACCTTCAAGGCCGCCGAAGACCATGGCTTGATACTCAATGCATCGGCCCTGATCGTGGCGGTCGGGGTCTTGCTCGCGGGCTGGGGCGCGTTCATTCGCTGCAACACCGCCGCCGAAAGGCTGGAGCCCGAGGCCATGGAGGATGCCAAGAAGGAGGACTCCAAGGTGCAGGGCGAGAGGTGAGGCCTCGACGCCGCAGGCCACGCATGGCCAGGCCATCTGCCTTTCATCCCCCAACTGTTCGGGGGTAGTTGCGCCAGGCCATGTTCAAGAAATATGCGGAATGCGCTCTTGCAGTGCGGTATTCCTATAATCGAAAGATTGACTGCGATAAATATTTTCTTCGTATAGATTTTTCATGCAAGCCCTGTCCGCTCTGCCGCAATCCACCGTTGCCGTCATCGGTGCCGATGACGGCCTTCGCGCCGCGATATGCGGCATTTTGCAGCAAGCCGGTTTGCAGGCCTGGGGAGCGCCGTGCGCGGAGGATTTCTATGTCAGCCTGCTGCACAGCAAGGCGGACCTGGTGATTGCGGATGGGGCCCGTGCCGATGCCCATGGCCGGGCTCTGGTGCGGCGCCTGGCGGCGCAAGGGGTGCCGACTGTCCTGCTCATGCCCCGGGGCGATCTGCAGGGCCGCATTGCGGGGCTGGAGGCCGGGGCGCTGCAGTGCCATGCCAGATCGGTGGATCTGCGCGAGCTGGCCGCGGGCGTGCGCGCCATCCTGCGCTATACCCATCCAGGCGAGGGGGAAAGCGGGCCGGCGCAGGGCGAAAAAGGGGGCGCGGCCTCGTGGCGGATAGAGCAGCGCTCGGCGCGCTTGCTGGCACCCAATCAGCAGGCGGTGCCGCTAACCTACAACGAGCTGTCGCTGCTGCAGGCCCTGTTCGCGGCCCGCGGCGAGCTGGTGGGCAAGGCCGATCTGTTGCGCGCCATGGCGTGCCAGCACGACAAGGATGCCTTCCACCGCGTCGAGTCGCTGCTCACCCGCCTGCGGCGCAAGACGCAGCTGTCCACCGGCATGGCCTTGCCGGTGCGCAATGTGTTCGGCAAGGGCTTCATTCTTGAGGTAGAGCCGCACGCCTAGCGTCCAGGCCCTGGCGACGGCATCACTCCTCGTGCGAGGCGCTCCAGCGGTTGTTCCAGCGGGTGGCGCGGTCCATGTCGCGGCGGTCGCGCTTGGTGGGGCGGCCGGCGGCGATGGTGTCGGCCGGCTCGGGCGCGAGGCGGCGCTGCTCGGCGGCTTGCTGGCGCGCGGCGATGCTGTCGGCGCTTTCCTCGTACAGCTGCTGGGCCACCGGCGCGGGACCACGGTAGTTGGAGAGCTGGCGCACGACGACGGTGCGCGCCACGCTGCCCTGGCGCAGCGCGATGGTGTCGCCGGCGCGGATCTCCTTGGCGGCCTTGGCCGCCTGGGCGTTCACCGTGACGCGGCCCTTGCCGATTTCCTCGACGGCGAGGGCCCGCGTCTTGTAGAAGCGCGCGCACCACAGCCATTTGTCCAGGCGCATGGAGGTGGTGAGGGCAGGGGTTTCGTGTGCCGTCATGGGGTCGATGAAAAACGGTGACTGATGCTACATGGGGGCGGCTGGCGGAAATACCACCACCGTGTCCAGCCCCACGGTCTGGCCTTGCTCGCTGCGGTTTTGCAGCTGGATGGTGGCGCCGCAGGCCTGCGCGATTTCGTGGCAGATGGCCAGGCCCAGGCCGGTGCCGCCGGGCCTGCCGCCGCTGGCGGTGGCAAAGGGCTGGAACAGTCGGGCCTGCATCTCCGGGCTCAGGCCCGGGCCATGGTCGCGGATGCACAGCCGCACCTGCCCGTTGGCCATGTGGCGCGGCGTGGTGTGCAGGCTGACTTCGAGCGGCGCCTCGGGCGGCGAATGCTGGATGGCGTTGTGCAGCAGGTTGCGCAGCAGCTCGCGCAGCATCCAGTGGTGGGCGCGCACGCGCAGCGGCTGCGCATCCAGCGCGAACTGCAGGTTCTTGTCGGCGATCAGCGGCGACAGCTCGATCACCATGCCGCGCAGGATCTCGGTCAGGTCTTCGTCCTGCGGTGGCGCTTCTTGGCGCATCTGCTCGATCTTGGCGAGCGACAGCATCTGGTTGGCCAACTGCGTGGCGCGCTCGACGGTGGCGGCGATCTCGGCCAGCGCCTCGGGCGCGGGCAGGTCGCCGCGCTGTGCCGACTGCACCTGGGTCTTGAGCACGGCCAGCGGCGTGCGCAGCTGGTGCGAGGCGTCGCGCACAAAGCGTTTCTGGTGGCGCAGCAGGTGCGCGAGCCGCGCCATCACCTGGTTGGTGGCATCGGCCAGCGGGCGGATTTCGCGCGGCGTGTCTGCGGGAATGCGCAGCGCCGACAGGTCGTCGCCCGAGCGCTCGGTGAGCTGGCGGCTGAGCTGCAGCACCGGCTGCGTGGAGCGGCGCACCACGGCCAGCACCACGATGGCGATGCAGGCGAACAGTAGGCCTTGCTTGATGAGCGTGGCGATCAGGATCTGGCGGGCCAGCGATTCGCGCTGCTCCAGTGTCTCGGCTACCTGGATCACCGCCATGCCACGCCCGCTGGCGCTGGCTACTGGCTGCAGCAGCGCGGCCACGCGCACCGGCATGCCGCGAAAGCGGGTGTCGTAGAAGTCCACCAGCGCCGCATAGGCGGGGCGCTGCGGGATGCTGCCCTTCCAGGCGGGCAGCTCGGCAAAGCCCGAGATCATCTCGCCCTGCAGCGTGGAGACGCGGTAGAACATGCGCGTCTGGTTGTCGGCCTCGAAGGCCTCCAGCGCCGAGTACGGCACGGTGGAGCTGACGATGGCCAGATCGTCGTAGCCCTGCACATCGAGCTGCTCGCTGATGACCTTGGCCGACGCCAGCAGGCTGCGGTCATAGGCGGTGTTGAGCGCGTCGAGCGATTGCCGGTACAGGCTGGTGGTGTTGTAGAGCACGAAGACCACCACGGGCAGCAAAATGCCCCACAGCAGGTCGCGGCGGATGGAGCGCGTGCGCAGCAGGGGCAGGGCGGGGGCGGACACGGGTGCAGGCGGATGGTAGCTTCAGCCCACCTTGAGCAGGTAGCCCAGCCCGCGCAGGGTCATCAGCTGCAGCCCGGTGGCGGCCAGTTTCTTGCGCAGGCGGTAGGCCACGACCTCGACGGCTTCGAGCTGCACCTCGGCCTCGCCGGCGAACACCGCGGCAAACAGCCGCTCCTTGGTGACGGCCTGGCCGAGCTGCTGCATCAAGGCCTTGAGCAGGGCCACCTCGCGCGGCGACAGCTCCAGCAGCTCGCTGCCCAGGTAGAAGGCGCCGGCCGCCTTGTCGTAGCGCACGCCGCCCGCGCCGAGGGCGTCCTGCTCGGGGCGCAGGGCGGCATCGTCGGGCTTGGCGCGGCGCACCAGGGCGCGCAGCCGCGCCTCCAGCTCGTCCAGGTCGAAGGGCTTGGCCAGGTAGTCATCGGCGCCGGTATTGAGCCCGAGCACGCGGTCGCCCACAGTGCCGCGCGCGGTGAGGATCAGCACCGGTGTGACCCAACCCCGGCCGCGGGCCGAGGCCAGCACCTCCAGCCCGTCCATGCCCGGCAGCGACAGGTCCAGCACCACCGCATCGGGCCTGGCGGCCTGCCAGGCATTCAGCGCGAGCGCGCCGTCGCCCACCGCGGTCACATGGATGCCGCGCCGCGACAAGGTGCGCTGCAGCGTGGCCTGCATCGCGGCATCGTCCTCGATCAAAAGCAATTGCATGCGCGAACCTTAGCATTGAACCATCGGGTTGCGCGTTTTCCCTAGGAATTGAGGCCCCGGGTGACAGCCAGATGACAGCTTGGACTCCGATGATCACGGCTGTCGGAAAACCATTCAACGAGGAGACAGCCATGCGTCGTGACCAATTCCTGAAATCGCTGGCGGCCATGGCCGCCGTGGGCGCGCTGCCGCTGGCGGCGCGTGCGGCCGCCAACCTGAAGATGCTGCTGCCCGCCAACCCCGGCGGCGGCTGGGACACCACCGGCCGCGCCCTGGGCAAGGCACTGCAGGAGGCCGGCGTGGCCGGCTCGGTGACCTACGACAACAAGGGCGGCGCGGCCGGCGCCATCGGCCTGGCGCAGTTCGTCAACGGCAGCAAGGGCGACGGCAACGCCATGATGGTGATGGGCGCGGTGATGCTCGGCGGCATCATCACCGGCAAGCCGCCGGTGGATCTGAACCAGGCCACGCCGCTGGCGCGCCTGACCAGCGAGTACAACGTGTTCGTGCTGCCGGCCAACTCGCCCTACAAGAGCATGGCCGAGGTGATCGCCCAGCTCAAGAAAGACCCGGGCAGCATCAAGTGGGGCGGCGGCTCGCGCGGCTCGACCGAGCACATCGCCGCCGCCATGATCGCCAAGGCGGTGGGCGTGGATCCGTCCAAGATCAACTATGTGGCCTTCCGCGGGGGCGGCGAGGCGATTGCCGCCATCCTGGGCGGCAATGTGACGGTGGGCGGCAGCGGCTTCAGCGAGTTCGCCGAATACATCGCCGCCAAGAAGATGCGCCCGATCGCGGTGACCTCGGCCAAGCGCCTGGACGGCGTGGACGTGCCCACGCTGAAGGAGCAGGGCATCGACGTGGAGATCGGCAACTGGCGCGGCGTGTACGGCGCGCCTGGCATCAGCGCCGAGCAGCGCAAGAACCTGATCGACATGATCGACAAGGCCATGAAGACCAAGAGCTGGGCCGAGTCGGTGAAGAAGAACGATTGGACGCCCGCCTGGCTGGCCGGCGACGACTTCAGCAAGTTCGTGACCGCCGAGTTCGCCAGCCTGCGCGACACCATGACCCGCGCCGGCATGGTGCAGGGCTGACCGGCCCCCGCATGCCGCCTGCGGCATGCGGATTGCTCCTGAATGCAGAGCTGCTTGCGCTTTAGCCATAAGCGCAGGCGGCTTTTTTTGACCACAGAGAAATACCTGAGGCCATATGTCCGAACTACCTTCCTCCTCCTTGGGCGCTGCGGTATCCTCGCCGCTGCCCGATGCTGCGCCTGACTTCGAGCATGCGCACCAGCCGCGCACCTCGATGCAACTGCTTGTGGGCATTGCGGTGCTCGTCACCGCCGGCCTGCTGTCGTGGGGTGCGCTGCACATCCCGTCGCAGGCGGGCTACAGCGGCGTGGGCCCCGACTTCCTGCCCTGGCTCGCCGCCAGCGTGCTCGGCCTGTGCGGCGTCTGGCTGTGCTGGGAGGCGCTGAGCGGCGGCTTTCGCCATCTCGATGCGCCCGACGGCGCCCAGCACGGCGACTGGGGCGCGCTCGCCTGGGTGTGCGCCGGCCTGCTGATGAACGCGGCGCTGATCACCACGCTGGGCTTCATCCTGAGCTGCACCCTGTGCTATGCGCTGGCTACGCAGGGCCTGCGCCGCGCCACGGGCCAGTCCGAGGTGGGCAGCTTCAAGACCATTGGCAAGGACGTGCTCACCGGCGCCTTGATCTCCGCGCCGGTGTTCTGGGCCTTCACGCAATTCCTGGCGATCAACCTGCCGGGGCTGACGGAAACGGGGTGGCTGTGATGGATATCTTCAACGCACTGATCCAGGGCTTCATCACCGCGGCCACGCCGGTCAATCTGCTGTGGGCGCTGGTGGGCTGCGCGCTTGGCACCGCCGTGGGCGTGCTGCCGGGCATCGGCCCCGCGGTGGCGGTGGCCATGCTGCTGCCGATTACCGCCAAGGTGGAAGTCACCGCCTCGATGATCTTCTTTGCCGGCATCTACTACGGCGCCATGTACGGTGGCTCGACCACCTCGATCCTGCTGAACACGCCGGGCGAGACGGCGAGCATGGTGACCGCCATGGAGGGCAACAAGATGGCCAAGAGCGGCCGCGCCGGCGCGGCGCTCGCCACCTCGGCCATCGGCTCCTTCGTGGCCGGCACCATCGCCACCGTGGTGGTGACGCTGTTCGCGCCCTATGTGGCGGACTTCGCGGTCAAGCTCGGGCCGCCCGAGTACTTCATGCTCATGGTGCTGGCCTTCACCACCGTGAGCGCGGTGCTGGGCAAGAGCAGCCTGCGCGGCATGACCGCGCTGTTCATCGGCCTGGCGCTGGGCTGCGTGGGCATGGACCAGATCACCGGCACGGCGCGCTATACCGCGGGCAAGCCCGAGCTGCTCGACGGCATCGACATCGTGCTCGTGGCCGTGGGCCTGTTCGCGGTGGCCGAGGTGCTGTACTTTGCGCTCTACGAAGGCAAGACGCGCGACACGCAAAACCGCATGGGCCGCGTGCACATGACCGCCCGCGACTGGAAGCGCTCGGTGCCCGCGTGGATACGCGGCACGGTGATCGGCACGCCCTTCGGCTGCATTCCGGCCGGCGGCACCGAGATCCCCACCTTCCTGAGCTATGCCACCGAGAAGAAGCTGGCCAAGGGCGCGGACAAGGCCGAGTTCGGCACCACCGGCGCCATCGAAGGCGTGGCCGGCCCCGAGGCCGCCAACAACGCCACGGTGACCGCCGCGCTGATCCCGCTGCTGACGCTGGGCATTCCCACCAGCAACACCACCGCGGTGCTGCTGGGCGCGTTCCAGAACTATGGCATCAACCCCGGCCCGCAGCTGTTCACCACCTCGGCCGCGCTGGTGTGGGCGCTGATCGCGTCGCTGTACATCGGCAACATCATGCTGCTGGTGCTGAACCTGCCCATGGTGGGCATGTGGGTCAAGTTGCTAAAGATACCCAAGCCGCAGCTGTACGCGGGCATTTTGATCTTCGCCACCGTGGGCGCCTACGGCATGCGCCAGAGCACGTTCGATCTGTTCCTGCTGCTGGCCATCGGCGTGCTGGGCGTGGTGATGCGGCGCTTCGACTTCCCGACCGCGCCGGTGGTGGTCGGCATGATCCTCGGCCCGCTGGCCGAGGCGCAGATGCGCAATGCGGTGGCGATCGGCGAGGGCAGCTGGAGCATCTTCTGGCAGCGGCCCATGTCGCTGGCGCTGATCGTCATCGTGCTGGCCGTGCTGATCGTGCCGCGCGTGCTCAAGCGCCGTGCGCAGCGCCTGGAGGCTGCGATCGAAGGCGCATGATGCTTTAAAAATGAGAGCTGCTGGCGCTTTCCAGGAAAAGGTTTCTATATGAAATATATTTGAAATCATTGAACTGTAAGCGATGACAGCTCCTGATTTTGAAAGGGAACGCCGCCTTCGTGCGGCGTTTTCTTTGCTGGGTTTGCCAAGCAGGCTGAATGTGGTTGGGCGCACGAATCCGGCAGCTCACGCCGGGCTATGCGTGCGCAGCCAGTCCTTGAGCGCATCGTTCATGCGCGTTTGCCAGCCCGGCCCGGCGGCGCGGAATGCTGCCAGCACCTCGGGGTCGAAGCGGATCGCCACTTGCTCCTTGTTGTTGCTGCCTGTGGGGCGGCCGCGCCTTTTGGTCGCGGCCACCATGCCTGCGCGCATTTCCTCCTTGGTCAGCGGGCGCTCGTCCTCATTCTTGCCGTCCCACACGAAATCAGTGCCAGCCGGGATGGCCTGCACGGCTGCGGCCACTTGCTTGCGCGTCATGTCATTCACTTTCAAGCCACTCATGGTAGACCTCGCGTTCATCGGCGCTGGCGCGGCGGAAGCTGATGATGCGCGCCATGCCTTCGCGCCCGGTATGCACCACCGTCAGCACGGCCAGCACATCGAGCACATAGGAAAACGATTGAATCCGCAACTCGCCGCCACGCTCCACTTCTACATCCAGGCGGTACTGGGAATCGAGAACCCATCGGGCATGGGCGAAATCCAGTCCGTGTTTGCGCCAGTTGTGTTTGCGCTTGGCCTCGCTCCAGATCAACCGAGCTTTCATTTGATTTATTGTAGATGCATAAATTCTGGGGTACAAGTGCCAATCGCGTCTGCTGGCATGGTCATCGCGGTGGGCCCGGCGCAGAGCCCTCATCGCTTGACTCTCTCACCATGGCAATGTTTAGAGTGCAGGGCATAGGAGTGAGCATGAACCAGACAGCTATGCAACTGCCGATCGAAGGCATGACTTGCGCCTCGTGCGTGGGGCGGGTTGAGCGGGCGCTGAAGGCGGTGCCCGGCGTGGCCGGCGCGGCGGTGAACCTGGCCACGCAGCGCGCCAGCCTGGAGCTGGCCGCCGGCAGCGATGCGCCCGCCGTGCTGCAGGGCGCGATAGGCGCGGTGCAGCGCGCGGGCTATGAGGTACCCGATGCCAGCATCACGCTGGCCGTCAAGGGCATGAGCTGCGCCTCGTGCGTGGGCCGGGTGGAGCGTGCGCTTAGGGCCGTGCCCGGCGTGCGCAGCGCCAGCGTCAACCTGGCCACCGAGCGCGCCACGGTGCAGGCGCATGGCGGCGTGGCGGCGGCGGCGCTGCTGGCCGCCGTGGCCAAGGCGGGCTACGAGGCGCAGCTCGCCGGCGCTGACGGCGGCCAGGCGCAGGCCGAGCGCCAGCGGCAGGAATTGGTGGCGTTGCGCCGCTCGATGGCCTGGGCCATGGCGCTGGCGCTGCCGGTGTTCGTGCTGGAGATGGGCGGGCATCTGGTGCCGGCCTTTCACCACTGGCTGGCGCAGTATCTGCCGCAGCAGCTCAACTGGTACCTGCAATGCGCGCTGGCCGCGGCCGTGCTGCTGGGGCCGGGCAGGCACTTTTATGCCAAGGGCATTCCTGCGCTGCTGCGCGCCGCGCCCGACATGAACTCGCTGGTCGCGGTGGGCACGCTGGCGGCGTTCAGCTATTCGCTGGTGGCCACCTGGGCGCCGGCGTGGCTGCCGGCCGGCACGGTGCATGTGTACTACGAGGCCTCGGTGGTCATCATCGCGCTGATCCTGCTGGGGCGCTATCTGGAGGCGCGTGCCAAGAGCCATACCTCGCAGGCCATCCAGCGGCTGGTGCAGATCCAGCCCACCACCGCGCGCGTGCAGCGCGGCGGCGAGGTGCTGGACATCGCCGTGGCCGAGGTGCTGGTGGGCGACGAGGTGCTGGTGCGGCCCGGCGAGCGCATTCCCGCCGACGGAGAGGTGAGCGAGGGCGACAGCTTCGTCGATGAATCCATGATCAGCGGCGAGCCGGTGCCGGTGCGCAAGACGGCGGGCGCCAGCGTGGTGGGCGGCACGGTCAACCAGGCCGGGGCGCTGCGCTTTCGGGCCACGCAGGTGGGCGCCGACACCGTGCTGGCGCAGATCATCCGCATGGTGGAGCAGGCCCAGGGCAGCAAGCTGCCGATACAGCGGCTGGTGGACCGCGTGACCATGTGGTTCGTGCCGGCGGTGATGCTGGTGGCGCTGGCCACCTTCGGGCTGTGGCTGTGGCTCGGGCCTTCGCCCGCGCTCAGCATGGCGCTGGTGAACGCGGTGGCGGTGCTGATCATTGCCTGCCCCTGCGCCATGGGGCTGGCCACGCCCACCTCGATCATGGTGGGCACCGGCCGCGCGGCGCAGCTGGGCGTGCTGCTGCGCAAGGGCGACGCGCTGCAGGCGCTGCAGGCTGCCCGCGTGGTGGCGGTGGACAAGACCGGCACGCTCACCAAGGGCCAGCCCGAGCTGACCGATCTGCTGGCGGCGCAGGGCTTCGAGCGGGCCGCGGTGCTGGCCGCGGTGGCGGCGGTCGAGGCGCAGTCCGAGCACCCCATTGCGCAGGCCCTGGTGCGTGCGGCAGAGCAGGAGCAACTGGCGCTGGGCACGGTGTCGGGTTTCGAGTCGCTCACCGGCCGCGGCGTGCGCGCCTTGGTGGATGGCGCCGAGGTGCATGTGGGCTCGGCCCGGCTGATGGGCGAGCTGGGCCTGGCCGCGCAGCTGGCGGGCTTTGCCGGCGATGCGGCGCGGCTGGGCGACGAAGGCAAGTCGCCGATGTACGTGGCCATGGCCGGCAGGTTCGCGGCCATGCTGGCGGTCTCCGACCCGATCAAGCCCAGCAGCCGCGATGCGATTGCCGCGCTGCATGCGCTGGGGCTGAAGGTGGCGATGGTCACCGGCGACAGCCGCCGCACCGGCGAGGCGATTGCGCGCCGGCTGGGCATAGACGAGGTGGTGGCCGAGGTGTTGCCCGAGGGCAAGGTGCAGGCCATCCAGCGCCTGCGCCGCGCGCATGGCCCGATCGCCTATGTGGGCGACGGCATCAACGACGCGCCGGCGCTGGCCGAGGCCGACGTGGGGCTGGCGATAGGCACCGGCACCGATGTGGCGATCGAGTCGGCCGACGTGGTGCTGATGGGCGGCGACATGCGCGGCGTGCCGCAGGCGGTGGCGCTGTCGCGCGCGGCCATGCGCAACATCCGCCAGAACCTGTTCTGGGCCTTTGCCTACAATGTGGCGCTGATTCCGGTGGCCGCCGGGCTGCTGTATCCGGTCAATGGAGCCCTGCTGTCGCCGGTGTTCGCCGCGGGCGCGATGGCCATGTCCAGCGTGTTCGTGCTGGGCAATGCGCTGCGGCTCAAGCGCTTTCAGCCGATGGCGCAGCAGCGGTAGCGACGGCGCTCAGCCCTGCAGCGGAATGCCGACTTGGCGGATGACGGCATGCCAGCGGGCGATTTCGCTCTCCACCATGGAGCGCAAGGCCGCCGGCGTGCTTGGCGCCGGCATGCTGCCAGCGCCAGCCAGGGTCTTTTGCACGCCCGCATCCTGGAGCGCGAGGTGGGTGGCTTCGGCCAGACGGTCGACGATGGGCGCCGGCGTGCCTGCCGGCGCCGCCAGGCCGAGCCAGGAACGCACCTCGAAGCCGGGCAGCGTGGCGGCTACCGGCGCAACCCCGGGCATCGTGGGCCAGGCGGCGGCGCTGGTCACCCCGAGCGCGCGCAGCCGGCCCGACTGGATGTGCGGCGCGGCCACGGTGATCGTGTCGATGAGCACGTCCACATCGCCGCCGATCACGGCCTGCACCGGCGCGCCGCCGCCGCGGTAGGGTACATGCAGCAATTGCACCTTGGCTGCGGAGCCGAGCAGCTCACCCACCATGTGCTGCGTGGAGCCCACGCCGACCGAGGTGAAGGTGAGCTTGCCGGGGTTGTGTTTCGCGGCCTCGATCAGCTCGGCCAGCGTCTTGGCGGGATGCTCGGCGCGCACGGCCACCACGAAGGGGAAGGCGGATACGCCGGAGATGAAGGCGAAGTCCTTCACCGGATCGTAGGGCAGCTTCTGGCGCAGTGCGGCGGATACGGTGTGCGCCCCGGTCAGCATGACGAGGCTGTAGCCGTCGGGCGCGGCCTTGGCGACGGTATTGCTGGCGATGGTGCCGCCTGCACCGCTCTTGATGTCCACGACCACCGGCTGTTTCAGCGCCTCGGCCATTTTCTGGCCGATCAGGCGGGCCACCACGTCGGCATTGCCGCCTGCGCCAAAGCCGTGGATCAGCTGGATGGGGCGGCTTGGATAGGCCTCCTCTGCCCGGCTTGCCCGCGGCAGCGCCAGGGCGGCGGCTGTGCCCATCAAGGCCTGGCGGCGTGTGATGTGGTGACGGTGCATGGTCTTGTCTCCTGGATGGTGTTGGTGTTCACTGCATGCCTGGTGCGCGCGCATACCCGGTCTTGGCGCCGTAGAGCTTCTCGCGCTGCGACCAGTCGTGGGATGCATTCCACAGCGCGAGCACCTGCGGGGCTTCGGCCTCGAAGATCCGGTAGCGCGATGCATCGCAGGTGCGCGTGGTCAGCTCCAGCCGGTGGCCGGAAGGGTCGAAGAAATAGATCGAGGTGATGAAGTCGTCATGGTTGGTCGGGCCTACCACGGACAGGCCCTTGGCCTGCAGCTCGGCCTTGGCCCGCAGCAGCGTGTCCATGTCGGCGACCTCGAAGGCGAAGTGCTGTATCCAGCCCGGCGTGTGGGGGTCGCGCCCCGAGGGCTCGCCGGCATCGAGTGGGCACTCGAAGAATGCGATATTGCTGCCGTCCTCCATCTCGAAGAAGATATGGATGTGCGGGCTGTACCTGCCGGTGGAAGGCACATGGTCCTCGCCCATGGCGTGTGAGAACTTGAGCCCCAGCACCTCGGTGTAGAACTTGACGGTGGCCGCCGCGTCCTGGCAGCGAAAGGCGGCATGGTGAAGCTTTTTGCAGAGCATGGATGGACTCCTGGTGTGTTCAGTCTCTGGCCGGCTGCCATTGCGGTGTGAAGAAGCGGGCGGGCAGCAGGTACCTCGATTCCTGGCTTTGCAGCAGCGGCAGCATCCGGGCGACATAGGCCTGCCAGCCGGGGTGGGCGGCGAGCCGCGCGCGGCGTTCGGCGCGCTCGTTGAGATCGGCGTAGGCCCAGAGGTGGACGATCTGGTTGAGCGGGCCGCTCTCGGTGGTGTAGTAGCCCACCATGCGGCCCAGGATGCGCTGCTGGATGTGCAGGCCCTCGGCTTCGTAGAGCGCCAGGTAGTCGCGCCATTTGCCGGGGTGGGCCGTGTAGGTGCGCTGCTCGACGATCATGGCCGGCCTCCGGGGGGGGCGTGGCGGTCACAGGCTGTGCCCTCCGTCGATGACGACGCGTGTGCCGGTGGCGGTGCGCAGCAGTGCCACGCAGGCCAGCACGCTGTCGGCCACATCCTGCGGTGTCACCACGCGGCCCAGCGGTGTCTGGGCGGCCTTCTTCTCGACTTCCTCCCGGCTGCGGCCGGCAACGAAACCGGTGTCCACCGATGCGGGCGAGACGCAGAGAAAACGCACCGGGCCGAAGGCGCGCGCCAGCGACAGGGTGAGTGTGTCAAGCGCCGCCTTGGCCGCGCAGTAGGCCATGTTGCTGCCATTGCCGGTGAACGCGGATACCGAGGAAACGTTCACCACGACCGCGTCCGTGCTGGCGCGCAGCAGCGTCATGAGCGCATGGGTGATGGCATAGCTGCCGCCGGCGTTGGACAGCAGGATGCGGTTGAACAGCTCAGGCGTGAGCGTAGCCAGGTCCGCATGCGCGATGCGCTGCGTATGGCCCGCGGAGTTCACCAGGATGTCCAGCCTGCCGAAGCGCTCGCGCAGCCACTGCGCGGCTGCGGCATGGGTGCAGGGATCGTCCAGCGTGAGCTGCAGCACATGGTGCTCGCCCGGCAGCGAGTCGCGCAGCGCCAGGGCGCGTTCCTGGCCGGTGTGGTAGCCGATCACCACCGTCGCGCCGGCCTGCGCGAGCACGCGCACGGTGGCCGCGCCTATGCCATTGCTGCCGCCGGTGACAAGGGCGATCTTGCCCGCCAGGCGGGCTGGGGTCTGTACGTGGGTCATGGAGTCTGGCTCGCTTGGCATGTCCGATAGTTGGATGGGATGAGAGATGGTGTATAGGAATTGTTTTGTAATCACTGCCTGTGTGTCTCAGTGATGTCCGATAAATGAACATGAAAACCACTTCCGATGCCGGCTCGCTCAAGCGCGGCGTGGTGCTGCTCAAGCTCCTGGCCACGGCCGGGGCGAGGGGCTGTCCGCTGAGCGAACTGGCGCAGCAATCGGGCATGCCGCATTCCTCGGCGCACCGCATCCTCAAGCAGCTGATTGCCGAGCGGCTGGCGCAGCAGCATGGCGAGACGCAGCGCTACAAGCTGGGCGCGCTGGCGTTCGAGCTGGGCATTGCCGGATCGACGATGCATGACATCCGGGACCTGTGCGAGCCGGCCATGGCCGCGCTGGAGCGGGACACCGAGGACACGGTCTACCTGGTCATCCGCAGCGGCTTCGATGCCGTGTGCATGCACCGGATCGAGGGCTCGTTCCCGATCCGTACCCTGGTGCTCGAGGTGGGCAGCCGCCGGCCGCTGGGCGTGGGCGCCGGCGGCCTCGCGGTGCTGGCGGCCATCGAGGCCGGGGAGCGCGCCGAAATCATCGCGCGTGTCGCCCCGGCCCTGCCGGCATTCGGCCGCTTGAGCGAACAGGCCCTGGCCGAAGCCTGCCTGCGCACCGCGCAGCAGGGTGTTGCCGTCATCGAGAACAAGGTGAGCCTGGGGGTCACGGCGGTGGGGGCGCATTTTTGCGACAGCATGGGCCAGCCGATAGGCGCGGTCAGTGTGGCGGCCTTGTCGCAGCGCATGACCGCTGCGCGGGTGGAAGGCATTGCCCAGCGCGTGCGGCTGGCCGCGCAGCAGCTCACGCAGAGCCTGCGGGCGCGCACCCCGGCGCGCTGAGCCCGGCCGCCGATCCCGCCATGGCCACTGGTTTTTCCCGCCCGCTTGCGTTCCGGGCTGGCGGCGCCAGGCCGCCTGTGCTATTGGGGAATATCCCTAATAAATAAACAATAAACGTATATTGCAACATGAATCTGCGGCGCATAAACTTGCCGCCCATTGCAACCCAGTCCATGCACAGGCCGGTGCCCACAAGGCCAGGCCGGAACATACCTACAGATATCCAAGGAGCACATTCCCATGCACGGCAGTTCCTCTTCCGGCCACCTGGAGCGCAAGCTCAAGAGCCGCCACATCCAGCTGATCGCCCTGGGCGGCACGATCGGCACCGGGCTTTTTCTCGGCTCGGCCGGCACCATCGAGCTGGCCGGCCCCGCCGTGCTGCTGGACTATGCGCTGTGCGGGCTGGTGATCTTTCTGATCATGCGCTTCCTGGGCGAGATGCTGGTGGAGGAGCCCACGGCCGGCTCGTTCAGCCATTTCGCCAACCGCTACGTGGGGCGCTTCGCCGGCTTCCTGTCGGGCTGGAACTGCGTGGCCCTGTACGTGCTGGTGGGCATGCTGGAGCTGACGGCCGCGGGCAAGTTCATCCAGTTCTGGTGGCCCGGCATTCCCACCTGGGTGACGGCGGCGGTGTTCTTCGTGCTGATCAACGGCGTGAACTTCATCAACGTCAAGGCCTATGGCGAGTTCGAGTTCTGGTTCGCGCTGATCAAGATCGTGGCCGTGGTGGGCATGATCGCCACCGGCATCTACCTGCTGGCCACCGGCAGCAACCCGCAGCAAAGCGTGAGCAATCTGTGGAAGCACGGCGGCTTCCTGCCCAATGGCTTCTCGGGCCTGCTGATGGCTTTCGCGCTCATCATGGTGGCCTTCGGCGGGGTCGAGATGCTGGGCTTTGCCGCCGCCGAGACCGAGGAGCCGCGCCGCGTGATTCCCAAGGCGATCAACCAGCTGATCTTGCGCGTGCTGGTGTTCTACGTGGGCTCGATGGCGGTGCTGATGTCGCTCACGCCCTGGACCGAGCTGGTCGCCCAGCTCAAGGCCGGCGGCGACACCTACAGCAGCAGCCCCTTCGTGCTGGTGTTCTCGGGCCTGGGCGCCAACCTGGCGGCCAACCTGCTGAACTTCGTGATCCTCACCGCCACGCTGTCGGTCTACAACAGCATGGTCTACAGCAACAGTCGCCTGCTGTACGGCATGGCGCAGCAGGGCAATGCGCCCAAGTCACTGATGCAGGTCAACAGCCGCGGCGTGCCGGTGCGCGCCATCGTCTATCCGGCCATCATCACCGCGCTGTGCGTGGTGCTGAACTATGTGGCGCCGGCCAGCGTGCTGGAGATCCTGATGTCGCTGATCGTCGCGGCGCTGGTCATCACCTGGACCATCATCGTCATCGCCCACCTGCGTTTTCGCAAGGCGCACGTGGCGCGCGGCACCAGGCTGGGTTTCCTGGCGCCGCTGTTTCCGCTGTCCAACTACCTGTGCCTGGTGGCGATGGCGCTGGTGGTGGGCGTGATGCTGCTGACCCCTTCGGTGCGCTCTTCGGCGCTCGCCATCCCGGTGTGGATAGTGCTAGTCTACGTAGCCTATCGCGCCATTGTTCGTCCGTCGTCCGCGCTGGTTCGGGCGTCTGCTTAAACCTGTTTTCTGGAGAATGAATCATGGCTGACCTGTTTGACAATCCCATGGGCCTGATGGGCTTCGAGTTCGTGGAATTCGCCTCGCCCACGCACGGCGTGCTGGAGCCCCTGTTCGAGAAGATGGGCTTCACGCTGGTGGCCAAGCACCGCTCCAAGGACGTGGTGCTGTACCGCCAGGGCGGCATCAACTTCATCATCAACCGCGAGCCCAAGAGCCAGGCCGGCTACTTCGCCGCCGAGCACGGCCCCTGCGCCTGCGGCCTGGCCTTCCGCGTGAAGGACGCGCACAAGGCCTACAACCTGGCGCTGTCGCTGGGCGCGCAGCCCATCGAGATCCCCACCGGCCCGATGGAGCTGCGCCTGCCGGCCATCAAGGGCATCGGCGGCGCGCCGCTGTACCTGATCGACCGCTTCGAGGAAGGCAAGTCCATCTACGACATCGACTTCGAATACCTCGAAGGCGTGGACCGCAACCCGGTGGGCCACGGCTTCCAGGTGGTCGACCACCTGACGCACAACGTCTACCGCGGCCGCATGGCCTACTGGGCCGACTTCTACAACAAGCTGTTCAACTTCCAGGAAATCCGGTACTTCGACATCAAGGGCGAATACACCGGCCTGACCTCCAAAGCCATGACCGCGCCCGACGGCCTGATCCGCATCCCCCTGAACGAGGAAGCACGCCAGGGCGGTGGCCAGATCGAGGAATTCCTGATGCAGTTCAACGGCGAGGGCATCCAGCACATCGCGCTGCTGTGCGAAGACCTGCCCACCGCCATCGACCAGCTGCAGATGGCCGGCATTCCGCTGCTGACCGCGCCCAACGACATCTACTACGCCAACCTCGACAAGCGCCTGCCGGGCCACGGCCAGGCGGTGGGCGAGCTGCAATCGCGCGGCATCCTGCTGGACGGCACCACCGAAGGCGGCCGCCCGCGCCTGCTGCTGCAGATCTTCTCCGAGCCGCTGCTGGGCCCCGTGTTCTTCGAGTTCATCGAGCGCAAGGGCAACTACCGCGAAGGCTTCGGCGAAGGCAACTTCAAGGCCTTGTTCGAATCGATGGAGCGCGACCAGATCAGCCGCGGCGTGCTCAAGGTCGACGAAGAAGGCCAAACTGCCTGAGAGGAACCCACGATGAAGCTCTCCGACCAGCAACTGCAGCCGCTGCTCGCGCAGCTGCCCGCATGGCGCTTCGCCGCCGAGCGCGGCGGCATCATCGTGCGCGAATACCGCTTCCATGACTTCGCTCAGGCCATGGGTTTCATGGCCCAGGTGGCGGTCATCGCCGAAAAGCGCAATCATCACCCCGAGTGGTTCAACGTCTACAACAAGGTGACGGTGACGCTGACCACCCACGACGTGGACGGCCTGTCGATGAACGACATCGAGCTGGCACGCACTATGGACCAGGTGGCCGAGGCACTGGCCACGCAGCAAAGGTGAGCGATATGTCATCCGCCAAGCACGGCCTGGCCGGCGGCCAGGCGCCCGAGCGGCCCGACTGGACCATCGACCAGGGCTGGGCCAACTACAGCGCCGAGGAGCACGCGGTGTGGAAGACGCTGTTCGAGCGCCAAAGCCGCCTGCTGCCCGGGCGCGCCTGCGACGAGTTCCTGGCCGGCATGCAGCACCTGCCCATCGGCCCCGAGCAGATCCCCAACTTCGAGCAGCTGTCCGAGATCCTGATGAAGCGCACCGGCTGGCAGGTGGTGGCCGTGCCCGGCCTGGTGCCCGACGACGTGTTCTTCGAGCACCTGGCCAACCGCCGCTTTCCGGCCGGCCAGTTCATCCGCAAGCCGCACGAGCTCGATTACCTGGAAGAGCCCGACGTGTTCCACGACGTGTTCGGCCATGTGCCCATGCTGCTGAACCCGGTGATCGCCGAGTTCATCCAGGCCTATGGCCAGGGCGGGCTGCGCGCCAAGAAGCTGGGCGTGCTGGAGAAGCTGGCGCGCGTGTACTGGTACACGGTCGAGTTCGGCCTGGTGCGCCAGCCCGAGGGCCTGCGCATCTACGGCGCGGGCATCGTCTCGTCGGCCACCGAGACCGTGTTCTCAGTCGAGGATGCCTCGCCCAACCGCATAGCCTTCGAGCTGGAGCGGGTGATGCGCACCCGCTACCGCATCGACGACTTCCAGGAAAGCTATTTCGTGCTCGACAAGCTCGACGACCTGCTGGCGCTGGCGCAGATCGACTTCGACCCCTGCTACGCGCGGGTCAAGGCCGCCGGCGACCACGAGCCGGGCGACGTGCTGGCCGGCGACACCGTGCTGCACCGGGGCACCGGTAGCTACCACAAGCAAAAACGCAAGCAGGCAGTGGCATGAAGAATAGCGCAACGCAAACCGTGATGATCACCGGCGCCGCCGGCCACCTGGGCCGGGCCGTGGCCGCCGCCTTCCAGGCGCAAGGCGCGCGCCTGGTACTGCTCGACCGCGACGCCGGCGCGCTGAACAAGGCCTTTGGCCACCTGGCCGGCGCCACATTGCTGGCCGCCGACCTGCTGGAGCGCGAGGCGCTGGCCAAGACCGTGCGCGGCGCCGGCCGCATCGATGTGCTATGCCATCTGGCCGGGGGCTTTCGCATGGGCGAGCCGGTGCACGCCACGGCGCCCGCCACCTGGGACTTCCTGATGGACCTGAACGCCCGCAGCCTGCTGAACGTGGCGGCGGCGGTCGTGCCGCAGCTGGTGGCGCAGGGCGGCGGCAAGGTGGTGACGGTGGGGGCCGGCGCGGCGCGCCAGGGCGGCGCCAACATGGGCGCCTACGCGGCCTCCAAGAGCGCGCTGATCCGGCTGACCGAATCCATGTCGGCCGAGCTGCGCGACCAGGGCATCAACGTCAACTGCGTGCTGCCGTCCATCATCGACACGCCGGACAACCGCGCCGGCATGCCCGATGCCGACTTTGCCCGCTGGGTCGCGCCCGAGGCGCTGGCCGAGGTGATCGCCTTCCTGGCGTCGGACGCGGCGCGCGCCGTGCACGGCGCGGCCATCCCGGTCACCGGGCGGGTCTGAGCTCCTGGCCGTGCCTGCCCTGACAATCAGCCGCGCCCCGCCTGCACGATCATCTGCGCCACCACCGCCAGCTGCTGGCGCGTGGCCTCGGGGTCGAGCTTGAACAGGCCCAGCACCGACAGGCCGCGCAGCGCCGCCAGGATCACCGCCGCAAAGTTCTCGGGCTGCGGGTGGCTGCGGGCGATCTCGGGAAAGGTGTCGACGAAGTGCGCGAAATACATCGGGTCGTGCTGGGCCCGGTGCTCGTCGATGCGCTCCAGCAGCGCCGGTGTGGTCTTGCAGCCGAAGAACATGCCCCAGGCCGCCACGTAGCTGGGTGTGCCGTACACCCGCTCCCACGCGGCCTGCACGAAGATTTGCGCGCGGCTCTCCAGCGGCTCGCCCTTGATGTCGCCTTCGTCCACCCAGCCCAGCTCGCCCAGTGGCGCCATCACCTCGTCGACCAGGCGCTCCATCAGCGCGTTGCGGGTGCCGAACTGGTGCTGCACCGCGCCGAGCGTCACGTCGGCGCCGCGGGCGATTTCCTGCAGGTTGGTCTGCTGGTAGCCCACCTCCTGCAGCAGTTTGAGTGCAGAGGCGATGATCTTGCGCTGTGTCTCCTGGCTGCGCTCCGCCTGCGTGCGCCGCTTGATCGGCTTGGCTGCGCCGGGCGGTTGGATGTCCATCGTCGTCTCCTTACATTTTTGATTTAACGGATGATGCAGCGTGCATCCTACACTGGATGGGCGGCGTTGTTGGCACTTTGGCGACTGCTATCAAAACAAAAGCTGCCTGCGCTTGCTGTACAAGCGCAGGCAGCCATTTTGGCTAAGAAATGCGGGGTGCTAGACCTGGTCCAGCGCCTGGTTCAGGTCGGCCAGCAGGTCGTCGATATGCTCGATGCCCACCGACAGGCGCACCATGCCTTCGCTGACGCCGGCCTTGGCGAGTTCGGCGGCGTCGAGCTGGCGGTGCGTGGTCGAGGCCGGGTGCGTGGCCAGCGACTTGGCGTCACCGATGTTCACCAGGCGGGTGAAGAGCTGCAGCGCATCGAGGAAGCGCGCGCCAGCCGCGCGCGGATCGCTGTCGCTGGATTTGAGGCTGAACGACAGGATGCCCGAGGCCTTGCCGCCGCTTTGGCGCTGCACCAGCGCATGGTCGGGATGATCGGGCAGGCCGGCGTAGCGCACCCATTCGACCTTGGCGTGCTTCTGCAGGGTCTCGGCGATTTTCTGGGTGTTGTCGCAGATGCGGTCCATGCGCAGCGCGAGCGTCTCTATGCCCTGCAGGATCAGGAAGGCGCTGTGCGGCGCCAGGGCGGCGCCGGTATTGCGCAGCGGCACCACGCGCACGCGGCCGATGTAGGCGGCCGGGCCCAGGGCCTCGGTGTAGACCACGCCGTGGTAGCTCACGTCGGGCTCGTTCAGGCGCTTGAAGCGCGCTTTGTGCTGGCCCCAAGGGAACTTGCCGCTGTCCACCACCGCGCCGCCCACGCTGTTGCCGTGGCCGCCCAGGTACTTGGTGAGCGAGTGCACGACGATGTCGGCGCCATGCTCGATGGGGCGCAGCAGGTAGGGGCTGGGCACGGTGTTGTCCACGATCAGCGGCACGCCGTGCTCGTGCGCCACCTTGGCCAGCGCGGCGATGTCGGTCACGTTGCCCAGCGGGTTGCCGATGGATTCGATGAAGATGGCCTTGGTCTTCTCGTCGATGTGCTGTGCGAAGCTGGCCGGCTCGCGCGGATCGGCGAAGCGCACGGTGATGCCCTGCTGCGGGAAGGTGTGGGCGAACAGGTTGTAGGTGCCGCCGTAGAGCGTGCTGGCCGAGACGATGTTGTCGCCGGCCTCGGCGATCGCCTGGATGGCGTAGGTGACGGCCGCCATGCCCGAGGCCACGGCCACGGCGGCAATGCCGCCCTCCAGCGCCGCGACGCGCTTTTCGAGCACGTCGGTCGTGGGGTTCATGATGCGCGTGTAGATGTTGCCGGGCACCTTCAGGTCGAACAGGTCGGCGCCGTGCTGGGCGTTGTCGAAGGCGTAGGCCACGGTCTGGTAGATGGGCACGGCCGCCGCCTTGGTGGTGGGGTCGGGCGAATAGCCGGCGTGGACGGCCAGGGTTTCGATGCGCATGGAAGCGGGCTCCTTGGTGTTGTCGTAAAGATGCAGCCGCCTTTGTAGCAGCTTTTCGGCCACGTATCCAAACAATCAATCGGCCTATGCTTATGACAAAAAAAGAAGGAACGCCGCCAGGCGTTCCTTCCGGTCTGGCCCGAGCGGGCGTGGCTCAGTAGCCCAGCGTCTTGCCGTCGGGGTTGCGCGGGTCCGAGTAGCCCCAGAACTCGCCGTTGCGCACCTGGATGGTCTGGGTGCGGCCCATCGAGGGCTTGACCACCACGTTCTCGCCGCGCTGCTTGAGCAGGTTGATGGTGTCCACTGAGAAGCCTTTTTCCACGCGCAGCTCGTCCGGCGTCCACTGCTGGTGGAAGCGCAGCGCGGCGGTGGCTTCGGCGGGGTTCATGCCGAAGTCGATGCTGTTGGAGATGACTTGCAGCACGGTGGTGATGATGCGCGCGCCGCCGGGGCTGCCGGTCACCAGCCAGGGCTTGCCGTCCTTGAGCACGAAGGTGGGCGTCATCGAGGACAGCGGGCGCTTGCCGGCCTCGATGGCGTTGGCATCGCCGCCGACCAGGCCGTAGGCGTTGGGCACGCCGGGCTTGGCCGAGAAGTCGTCCATCTGGTTGTTGAGCATGATGCCCGTGCCCTTGGCCACGATGCCGCTGCCGAAGTTGGTGTTGAGCGTGTAGGTCACGGCGACGATGTTGCCGGCCTTGTCCATCACCGAGTAGTGGGTGGTCTGGTCGCTCTCGTAGGGCTGGGGCTTGCCGGGCTTGACGTCCTTGGCGGGCAGGGTGCGCTCGTCGCTGATGCGCCGGGCCAGCTCGGCCGCGTACTGTTTGGACAGCAGGCCCTTGACCGGCACCTTCACGAAGTCGGTGTCGCCCAGGTATTCGGAGCGGTCGGCGTAGGCCAGCTTCATCGCCTCGGCCATGTGGTGCACGCTGCGGGCGCTGTTGTGGCCCCACTGGTTGAGCGGCCACTGCTCCATCATGTTGAGGATCTGCACCACGTGGATGCCGCCGGACGAGGGCGGCGGCATGGTCACGATCTGGTAGCCGCGGTAGCTGCCGCGCACCGGCTCGCGCTCGACCACCTTGTAGGCGGCCAGGTCCTGCAGCGTGATGGGGCCCTGGTGCGTGGCCATCTCGGCGGCGATCTTCTTGGCGATCGGGCCCTGGTAGAAGGCCTTGGCGCCACCCTGCGCGATCAGGCGCATGGAGTTGGCGAGGTCTTTCTGCACCAGGCGGTCGTCGCGCTTGAGCGGCGCGCCGTTCTTCCAGAAGATGGCCTTGGTGGCATCCCACTTGCCCATGTTCTGCTGTTCCTGCTTGAGGATGGTGGCCAGGGTTTCGCTCACCGGGTAGCCCTTGTCGGCCAGCGCGATGGCCGGCGCCATCACGCGCGACAGCGGCATGGTGCCCCACCGCTTGAGCGCATGGTCCATGCCGGCCACGGTGCCGGGCACGCCGACCGCGAAGTGGGTGTGCAGCGACTTGTCGTCGATCACATTGCCCTTGGCGTCGAGGTACATGTTGCGCGATGCGGCGCGGGGCGCCATCTCGCGGAAGTCGAGCGCGATGTCCTTGCCGGTCTTGGCTTCGTGCACCATCATGAAGCCGCCGCCGCCGATGTTGCCGGCATTGGGCAGGGTGACGGCAAGCGCAAAGCCCATGGCGACGGCCGCGTCCACCGCGTTGCCGCCGGCCTTCAGGATGTCGAGGCCGGCCTTGGAGGCGAGTTCCTGCTCGCTCGCCACCATGCCCTGGGTGGCGATGACGGGGTGGAACACGTCCATGTCGAAGTCGTAGGCCGCGGCGGCGGCCAGCGTGGCGGCGCTGGC
>NZ_JBMDII010000010.1:0-141108 GCF_057808605.1 Comamonas sp. FG99 | reverse complement strand
CGGTATCTCGGTCTCCATGGTGGTGTTCGAACTCGGCACGATCTGGCCGATGCGGAAATGGCGCGTCATGGCGATGGTCCTTTCAGGGATCAGTTGTCCAGGGAAATCTTGGCGCGCTGCACCACCTGGGCGAAGCGCTGCGTGTCGGCGCCCAGGGCGCGCGCCAGCTCGGCCGGCCCGGCGCTCCAGGGCTGGAAGCCGAAGCCGGCCATGCGTTCGAGCACCGCGGGCTGGGTCAGCGTCTTGGCGACACCGGCGCGAATGCGCTCGACCACGGCCGCTGGCGTGCCCTTGGGCGCAAAAATGGCAACCCAGGTGCCCACCTCCAGCCCGGCCGGGCCGCCGGCCTCGGCCACGGTGGGGATCTCGTCGTAGCCGGGCAGCCGCCTGGCCTGGGCATAGGCCAGCAGCTTCACCTTGCCGGCGCGGTACAGCGGCCCCACGGTGGCGGCGGAGCCAAAGGCCCAGTCCACCTCGCCATTGGCCACCGAGGTGTAGAGCTGCGGCAGCTCCTTGAACGGGACATGCATCATCTGCATGCCCGACGCGGCCTCGAACTGCGCAGTGCCCACATGGGCCACGCTGCCCAGGCCCCAGGTGCCGTAGCTCACGCCGCCGGGCCTGGCCTTGGCGGCGGCAACCAGGTCGGCCACCGATTTCCAGGGCGAGCCGGCCTTGACTACGATGAAGAAGCCGGTGTGGTAGAGCCCGGCCACCGGCTCGAAGTCGCGCACCGGGTCGAACGGCAGTTTCTTGTAGAGGTGGGGCTGCAGCGCCATGTAGCTGCTGTCCAGCGTCAGCAGGGTATGGCCGTCGGGCCGGGCACGCCGGGCTTCGCCAATCGCCAGCCAGCCGTTGGCGCCAGGCTTGTTGTCCACCACCACGGACTGGCCCCAGTCCTTGGTGAGCAGCTCGCCCACATGGCGCATGACCGAGTCGGGACCGCTGCCGGCGGAATAGGGCAGCACGGTACGGACGATTTGCGTTGGATAGCTGCCTTGCTGGGCCAGCAGCGGGGCCGCGGCCAGCGCGAGGGCGCAGAACGCCATCGCGCGGCGCGTGAGCGCGCGAATGAAAGCGGGCATGGTGGGGTCTCCTGTGGTTCTGGGGAAGATTGGCGCTCAGGTCGCCGGATGCAGCGCCTCATAGGCGCGGGTGAACGCGGGGTCGCGCTGCTGCAGGTCGTCGTGGCTGACCTTGCCGGTGCGGCGCATGTAGTCGTAGGCGAAGGACACCGGGTCCAGGTGCATCTTGGCGGCCACGTTCTCGTACCAGTCCAGGCTCAGGCTGGCCGATTGCTGGAAGCTGCTGGAGGCGTCGCGCCGAGCGGATTCGAAAGCGGCGAATGCCGCCGGCAGCTTGCCGGGATGGGCCGCCACACCCTTGTGCAGCGCAATCGCATCCTGCATGGCCATGCGCGTGCCCGAGCCCAGCGAGAAGTGCACGGTGCGCAGCGCGTCGCCCAGCAGCACGATGTTGCCGTGATGCCAGCGCTCGTTGCTGACGATATTGGCCTCGAACCACAGCGAGCGGTTGGTCAGCAGCTCGTTGCTGCCCAGCTCGGCGCGGAACACCTCGGCGCAAAAGCGCCGGCTTTCGTCCTCGCTGGCCTGGTCCAGGCCCGCGCGCTTCCAGGTATCGGGGTCCACCTCGATCAGGAAGGTGGAGAGCTCCGGGCTGTACTGGTAGCTGTGCGCGATGAACACGCCATGCTCGGTCTCGCGGAAGATCAGTGACACCGGATGGAAGCGCTGGCGCGTGCCGTACCAGGCGAACTTGTTGCGCCGCTTCACGAAGCTGGGGCGGAAGTGCTCGGCCAGCTGGGTGCGCACGGCGCTGTTGCCGCCGTCGGCCGCCACCAGCAGGTCGCACTGGGCAGCCAGCGCGCCCGCATTCTCGATGCGCCGGCCATATTCGATCTCGATGCCCTCGCGCCTGCAGGCCTGGCGCATCACCTGCAGCATGTCGATGCGTGCCGTGCGCGAGAAATGGTTGCCGTGGACCTGCACGTGCGTGCCCTGGTGCACGATGTCCATGTAGTCGCAGCGCTCGTGGTGGGCGATGAACTCCTGGTAGAAATCCGCATCGGCCTCCTTGAGGAAGGACAGGCCGATGTCGGAGAACACCACGCCCCAGCCGTAAGTAGCGCCCTCGGGGTTTTGCTCGTGGATGCGGATCTGGTGCGAGGGATCGTGCTTCTTGGCCAGCAGCGCGAAGTACAGGCCGGCCGGGCCGGCGCCGATGATGTCGATCTTCATGGTGTTCACTCCTGGATGGTGGCGGGAATGCCGCAGTCGCGCTGGTAGTCCAGCAGCGCCTGGCGGAAGGCGGGCGGGATGGCTATGGAGCGCCGCTCGGGCCGGGCTACGCACACCGGCGTGAGCCGGGCGTTGAACACCGGCGCCCCTTGCGGCGTGGTGGCCGCAATGTCGAGCACGTAGGTGCGGAGGTTGATCTCGGCCACGCGCACCGCCATGTCGAATTCCTCGTCGGGCCGCAGCGACCGGATGAACTCGAACGACAGCGCCTTGCTGGGCGTGCCAAAGCTCTGCTCGCTCTTGGCGCGCTGCGGCGTGGTGCCGAACAGCGCGCCGTAGAACAGCTCGGCGGCGGCAATCACGTAGTCGGCAAACACGGCGGTGTAGACCACGCCGGCCGGGTCGCATTCGCCCCACTTGACACGGCGGCGCACCGTCAGCGGCCGTTCGCTGACCAGGTACTCGATGGGCGTTATCGCGCTCATGCCTTGGCCTCCTGCTGCAGCAGCTCGGCGATGCGGCGCTTCATGGCCGGCTTGTCCACCTTGCCGACACGGGTCAGCGGAAACTCCTCCACGACCTCCACGCGCTCCGGGCACTTGTACTTGGCCAAGCCCCGGCCGATGAGGAACTGCCCCAGCTCCTTCACGTCGGGCGCCTGCATGCCGGGACGCGGGATGATGAAGATGCAGGCCTTCTCGCCGTAGAACGGGTCGGGCATGGCCACCAGCTTGGCGTCGGACACGGCGGGATGCTGGCTGACGTGGCCCTCCACTTCTTCGCAGCCGATCTTCTCGCCGCCGCGGTTGACGTTGTCGCGCAGCCGGCCTTCGAAAGCGTAGTGCAGCACGCCGTCCACGCGGTGCGCCGTCACCAGGTCGCCGGTGCGGTAGAAGCCGTCACTGGTGAAGGACTGGGCATTGGCCTCGGGGTTGGCGAAGTAGCCGGTCAGGCTCGACGGGCCGCGCAAGCACAGCTCGCCCGCCTGGCCCTCGGGCACCGGCTGCTCCGATTCGGGCTCGAGCAAACGGATCTCGTCGTCCGCACAGCCCGAGCAGCCCTGCGTGCCGTGGCGCGCGGCAGCCGGCGCATCGCCGGGCGAGCCCAGCAGCAGGCCCTCGGTGATGCCATAGAGGTTGGAGCAGGGCACGCCCAGGTGCGCCTCCAGCGTGTCGGCCCGGCTCATGGTCGAGAACAGCCGCAGCGAAGACAGGTCGTGGCGCGCGATGTGCGGGTAGGCCATGAGCTGCGGCGCGATGGGGCCGATGGACAGCGCATGCGTGACGCGGTGCTGGCCGATCAGGTCCAGCATGCGCGCAATGTCCACCCGGGACATGAGCACCACCGGCGTGCCCATGAGCACGGGCGGGATCAGCGCATAGAGCTGGCCGGCGTTGTGCATCAGCGGCAGCGACCAGATCAGCCGGCTGCTGGCGTCGATCTGGTAGCGCCGCGCCCAGCCGGCCGAATGGCCCAGGTACTCGGCATGAAAGCGCGGGATGATCTTGGGCACGCCGGTGGTGCCGCCCGAGAGCTGGAAGCTCAGCACATCCGCCAGGCCCAGCTTCAGCGCCGCCAGGCGCTGCCTGGCCTGCGCCAGCGGCATGCCATCGATCAGCCGCTGCAGGCTGGCTGCGCCGGCACGCGCGCCACGCACCACAATCAGGTGCCGCAGCGCGGGGTGGCGGGCCACCATGGATGCGGCGAAGGCCGGCAGGTCGAAGCTGGCGCTGAAGTCCGCCTGCGCGAAATAGCCGCGCGCGCCCGATTGCTCCGCGAGCTGGCCGATCTCGATCTCGCGGTGCTGGGGCAGCGAACATACCGGCACGATGCCGGCCTTGAAGCAGGCCAGCAGCGCGATCGCGGTCTCCAGCGTGGTGCCGAGCTGGAAGATGGCCCGGTCGCCAGGGTTCAGGCCCAGCTCCAGCAGCGCGGCGCCCAGGCGCTCGGTGGCCTCGTCCAGCTCGGCAAAGCCGATGCTGCGCTCATCGCCGATGAAGGCCGTGCGCTGCGGATGCTGCCGCGCGGTGCTGCGCAGCGCGTCGCCCACGGTGCTGGCAATCCAGGAGCCGCTGGCCAGCGCGGCCTCGGCACGCGCCTGGCTGGGGTAGACGACGCCGGCGATGGGGTGTTCAACGTGGTTCATGGCTTGTCTCCTCCAACCGGGCATCAGTTCTGCTGCGGCACGATGCGCAGCACATCGCGGTCGAAGCGCTCGATGCGGCCATGGATGCCGCCGGTGAGCATGCCGTACCACAGCGCGGGCTTGAAGCCCAGGGCCTTGCGCTCGAACTCGATGGGCCCCTCCGCCTCGATCACATCGTATTCCCTGCCTGCGCGCACCTCGCAGCCCGGGTGCTGCCCTGCGGCCCGCACCAGCGGCGAGAATTCGTCCACGCGCGGCACGAAAATGCGCACCGCCGCCGGCGCGGCACCTTCGTGCTCGGCTACCAGGGCAGCCTTGCGGCTCCAGATCGCGTCAACCTGCTCCAGCCGGCCACCGGCGGCCAAGGCCCGGTCCTCCAGGGCCATGGCGGCTTCCAGCGTCAATTGCGCATCCAGGGCATCCAGCTGCGTCAAGGGCCGCAGCTTGTGCGTGAACTCGACGAAGTAGCCGTTGGGATCGCGCACATAGATCGATTCGATGACCTCGTGGCGCGTCTCCACCGATACCTCCAGGCCCTGCGCCTCCAGGCGCTGCTTCCAGGCGCGCAATTCCTCGGGCCCCTCCACCAGCCAGGCGGTATGCGTGGCATCGGCCTCATGGTCGTCGGGCAGCGGGCGGCTGGCAGCCCGCCCGCGCATGCCGGCGGGCTCCTCGGCACCCAGGTAGTAGAAGAAGGCGATGGTGCTGCCATTGCCGCTGTCGAAGAAGAAATGCAGGAAGTCCGGGTGCGTGGCCGGGCCCCAGCCGCGCGCCGAGATCACGTGGATCAGCGGCAGGCCGAGCTTGTCGCGGTAGAACTCGACGGTCTCGCGCAGGCGCCAGGTGGGGCGCGCCGTATGGTCCACGCCGCGCAGGGTCAGGGTGGGAAGGTCTCGTGCAGACATGGGTGTTCCTCCTAGGGGAAAACAGGATCGGGGTGGGCAGGCGCCGTCACCGGCACCTGGCGGAAAGCGTCAGTGCCTCAGTGCGGGAACCGCTCGCGCAGCCACTGCGCCAGCAGGCGGCCGGCCTCAAGCCGCCCCGGCTCCTCCTGGGCGGACAGGGCGCGGCCATGGTGATCGCCGCGCACGCGCAGATGGCGCTTGTCGCTTGAGGCGATGGCGCCGACGATGCGTTCCACGTCGCCCGGGAAGCAGGCCTGATCGCCGGTGTATTCCACGACCAGCACCGGCTGGGTGATGGCCGATGCCGTCTTCGCCAGCGAGGCGTTGGACGACAGCGCCGACCAGGTGGACAGCCAGCTCTCGGGCGTGCACTGGCGCGCGAAGCCGACCGCGCCATAGTTGGAGGCGTAGGGGTCGCTGCCCCACAGCGAGCCGAACTTGCGCTCCGACGCGTCTTGCGTGAGGTCGAAGCAGCGCAGGTCGCCGTCGGTGCGCCAGACATTGAAGATCGGCGTGTGGCCGGCCAGGCGGCGGTCTTCGGCGCTGGCCCTGGCGCCGTTGGCTACGGCCTCCTTGACGCGCTGGCGCGCGGCCTGGCGGCGGGCGATCAGTTCGCGGGCGCGGGCGTCGATGCGGGCCACGCGCGCCCGCTGGGCAGCGCGGTAGCGCTCGGTGAATTCGGCGCTGTAGCGCGTATCGCCCTTGCCCGCATAGCCGTTGGCCGGGGACAGCGGATCGAGCGCGGGATCGACGGACAGCGGATCGTTCTCATCCACCACGCTGGGATCGATGCAGTTGAGCAGCAGCGCGCCCTGGCCGGGATGCGGCCCCACCAGCACGAAGCCATCGGCAAGCGGCATATCGAGTTCGGCCAGCTGCGTGGGCCGCCCGCCCGGGGTGCGGGCGATGCGCTCGGCGCCAGGCAGGGCCGACTGCTGCGCATACAGGGCATACAGCCCCGCGCCGCCGGAATTGCCCAGCAGGATGATGCGCTTGAAGCCCGCCGCCCGCAGGTATTGCAGGCCCGTGGCCACGTCGTGCAGCGCGAACTCGTGCTCCAGGCGCAGATCATTGCCCACCGAGCGCGGCGACTGCGACCAGGCGGCGTAGCCCGCGCCCACGATATCGGGAATCAGATAGTGGCAGGCCATGAACTCGCGCGGGTGCATCACGCACACCACGGTGTCGGCCGGCGTGGCGGGGCGGTACAGCGAGCCGCCGGTGGCAGCCTGGTCGGCGGTACGCAGCACCACGTTGGTGGTGAGCGTGCCGGCGGGCACGTCGCGCGGGTTCCAGTCGGTGTTCAGGAAGCCGGCGGTGGCCTGGGCTGCCGGCGCAGCGGTGTCGGTGTGGCTGTTCATGGGTCGAATCGCGCGGAGGCGCTCCTGCATTGATGTGGGTCAATGTTAGGACGATTCGACAAAAACGTCAAATATTTGACGTTAGTGTTAATACCAATTCAAGCGCGCTATCTGCGCCGCCTGCGATGCGGCTTCATCGCTCGGCCTCCAGGCTGCTCTCCAGGCTTTCAAGCGCATCGCGCATGCGCGCCAATGCCGCGCCGATGTCGCCCTGGGTGGCGCGCGATGCTGGCTTGCGCTTCTTCGGGGCGGGCGCGGCCTCTCGGGGCAGCAGCATATGCAGGCCCAGTGACGCAATGGTTTCGACAACCGCGTCGGCAGATTCGCCACGCCGGCTGTCGAACCACCATGCGCACCAGTTGCACATGCCGATGATCGAGAAGGCCGCGACATCGGCATCGATGGGGCGAAACACCTCTTGCGCGATGCCGCGCCGTATGACCTCCACGAAATCCCTGCGCACGGCCCGCCGTGCCGCCTGCGCGGCCAGGCGCTGGTCCTCCGGCAGGCTGCTCTCGCTGCGCTCGGCGATGCGAAACTGCAGCGGGTGCGAAAGAATCAGGCCCGCATGCTGCAGGATCAGCTGGCGCAGGCCCTCGTCCGGGGCCAGCTCCGCGCGCTGGGCGACCTCGTGGGTGAGCGCGCTGGCGCGCTCGGTCACATCCCGGGTCAGGGCTTCCAGCATCGATTCCTTGCTGGGAAAGTAGTAGTACAGCGCCGTGCGCGTCATGCCCACGGCATCGGCGATGTCGTTGATGTTGGTGCCGCCGAAACCCTTTTCGATGAACAGCAGCGAGGCCGCCTCCAGAATCGCCTGGCGCTGGGCATCGTTGCGGGACGGGCGGGATTTCGGCGCGGCTAGGGCTTTTCTCATGGATCGGTGCGTGTCGTCATGCTGCTAACACCGCATGTTAGCCTGCATGCAGGCGGTTGCGCGTCGCGCAAGGATCTATGGCGCTATGCCAGCTGCGCCTTGCGCGCCGCCACGCCCGCGCCCACGAAACCAGCGGACACCACGCTCAGCGCCAGCGCCATGGCCGAGCCCATGAAGACACCGGCGTTGAGCTGGTGGTCGAGCAGGTAGCCGAACACCGGCGCCCCCAGGCAAAAGCCCAGGTCCAGCCCCGAATAGACCGTGCCATACACGCGCCCGGTGGCGCCGGGTGGCGCGGCACGCTTGACCAGCATGTCGCGCGAAGGGCCGGCCAGCCCGGTGCCAAAGCCGGCCACCGCGGCCACCGCCAGCGCCGCCATGCCCGGCAGCCAGCCGGTGCCGACGATGAACAGCAGCGCGGCCGAGCCCAGCAGGCTTGCGGAAATCAGCTTTTCCAGCCGCTGCACCTTGCCCACCGCGAAGCCGCCGACCACCATGCCCGCCGCGCCAAACAGCATGTAGCCGGTGACCACCAACGCGGTCCATTTGACGTCCAGCCCGTACAGGCGCTGCAGCGCCGGGCTGGCGAAGGACTGGATGGCGCTGAGCGCACAGGTGGTCCAGAAAAAGAACGAGAAGCACAGCCATACCGACGGCAGGCGCAGGAAGGCCATCGGGTGCTCGGGCTTTGCGCCGGCGGCGGCAGCAGCCTTGGCGGGGCCGGCGCCGGGCACGGCCGCCCGGTCGTCCAGCGCCTCGCGGTTGACGACCATGACGGCCAGCACCAGGGCCGCCAGCGCCGCGCCGCACAGACACGCCAGGCGCCACGAACCAAAGGCCGAGGTGATGCCGGCCATGAACACCGGCGCCGTGGCCCAGCCCAGGTTGCCCGCCAGGCCATGCACCGAGAAGCCATGGCCCAGCCGCGCCTGCGATACGCGCTTGTTCAGGATGGTGAAGTCCACCGGGTGGAAGGGCGCATTGCCCAGCCCCGCGAACACCGCGGCCAGCACCAGGCCGCTGAAGCTGTGGGCCAGGCTGGCCAGCACGCCGGCCAGCACGAAGCTGGACAGCGCCGAGAACAGGATGGGCCGGGCGCCCACCTTGTCGACCACGAAGCCAGCCAGCGCCTGGCCGGTCATCGAGATCACGAAGAACACCGACACCAGTATGCTCAGCTCCGAATAGCTGTAGCCGAAATCGGCGATTAGCCAGGGGAACAGCGGCGGCAGCAGCAGGTGGAAGAAGTGCGAGGAGCCGTGGGCCAGCCCGATCAGGCCGATGGTTCGGGTATCCTGGCGCAGGCTGCCGATGCCGTCGGCAGGCGCCACGGAGGCGGTGGTGTCAATCATGGCCCCGATGGTAAAGAAATCCCAGGCGGCAGGTATGCGATAGCAGGCCAATTACTATCGCCAATGCGCCAACCCTTGGCAAGGAGGCAGGCATGGCCGTGATTTCACTGGAGGATATCCGGGCGCGCAGCTATGTGGACTCGCTCACGCCCCATCTCTTCGTGCCCACGCGCGAGCGCCCGGTGCGGGCCAAGCTGCGCCTGCTGGACAAGAACACGCAGGTGCGCCCGCACAGCCACCCCTGGGCGCAGCTGGCCATGTCCACCACCGGCACGATACGGCTGCGGGTGCCGCAGGCCACCTTCATCGTGCCGCCGGGCCGGGCGCTGTGGATCCCGCCGCAGGTGGAGCATGCGGTGACCATGGTGGAAAGCGCCGAGCTGCGCACGCTCTACATCCACCGGCCCGCGGGACGCTATGGGCCGGGCGACTCGCGCGCGGACGATGCCCACTGGCAGCACTGCCGGGTGCTCGAAATGTCCGAGCTGATGCGCGCGCTGGCCCAGGCCCTGTCCACCCTGCCCGACGGCCAGAATCCACCCGACTCGGCCCAGTTGCGCCGCGAACGGCATGTGAGCGCGCTACTGCTCGACGAGCTCAGCCGCGCCACCGTGCTGCACCTGCGCGTGGACATGCCGCGCGACAAGCGCCTGCAGAGCCTGTGCGAGGCGGTGCTGCAGGACCCGGCCGCCGAAGACACGCTGCAGGCCTGGACACGCAACACCGGCGCCAGCCCGCGCACCGTGGCGCGGCTGTTCCGCCAGGAGCTGGGCTGCACCTATACGCAATGGCGCCAGCAGGTCATACTCGCCTGGGCGGTGCAGCTGGGCGCCCGCGGCCTGTCCATCCGCCAGATCGCGGCCGAGTTGGGCTATACCCCCAGCGCCTTCAGCGCCATGGTGCACAAGGCGGTGGGCCTGTCGCCGGCACGCTTCCTGGTGCACCGGCCCGAGGCGCCCGCCACCCTGCTTTCATCCCTCGACCACCATGACTGAAGACCTCCACTCCTACGCTCCGCAAGATGGCCACGGCCTGCCCCACGACCCTTTCAATGCCATCGTCGGCCCGCGCCCGATCGGCTGGATCTCCACGCTGAGCGCCGCCGGCGTGCGCAACCTGGCGCCCTACAGCTTTTTCAACGCCTTCAACTATGTGCCGCCCATCATCGGCTTCGCCAGCATCGGCCGCAAGGACACGCTGAGCAATATCGAAGCCACCGGCGAATTCGTCTGGAACCTGGCCTGCGAGCCGCTGGCCCAGCCCATGAACCAGAGCTGCGCCGCCGTGCCGCCCGAGGTGGACGAGTTCGCGCTGGCCGGGCTGACACCGCAGGCCTCGGTGCGGGTCAAGCCCGCGCGGGTGCAGGAAAGCCCGGTGACCATGGAGTGCCGCTGCACGCAGATCATCCAGCTGCAGACCGCAGCGGGCGCCACCGTCCCGACCTGGCTGGTGCTGGGCGAAGTAGTGCAGGTGCATATCGCCCGGCGGCTGCTCAAGGACGGCATCTACCAGACCGCGCTGGGCCAGCCCCTGCTGCGCGCCGGCGGGCCGGGGGACTATTTCACCATCAGCGCCGAAAACAGCTTCGTCATGCGCCGCCCGCGCTGAAGCTGCGCACACCAAGCCAACAGGTCACCACCAGGGTATCCACAGACTTATTCACAGCCTGTCCAGATTCATGCGCGTGGCCTGGGCGAAGCTGCCCAGGCTCCAGCCGCGGCCGAGCAGGAACATGCGGGTGGGCAGCGCGCCCAGCACTTCGGGCGGCACCTCGGTGCCCAGGTAGCGCAGCCGCTTGTCCTGCACGTCGACAAAGCCCAGCCGGTAGTCGCGCGCCAGCGCGCGCCACAGCGCATGCGCCCCCGGCGACTGGCGGGCGCCGGTCACCAGGCACAGGCCGGCGTCCAGCGCCCAGCGGTAGATGCACGAGGCCAGGCCCCGGCGCTGGTAGGCAGCGGAAAACTTGGAATGTGGCCCGCGTATATAGCGGTCCGCGCGCCGATCGACCTCGATCAGCCGATTGAAGACGGTGAAGCCGGCAATGCGGTGCGCATGGGTGTCTTCGACGTAGACATAGAACTCGCCATCGGCTTCGCGCCAGCGGATGGCAAAACGGGGATCGGACAGCGCAATCTCCGGTATCCCGTGCAGCCGGTCTCCCGGCGTGTGGATGCGATCGTGGATGGAGGCGCATTCGCCCTCCAGCTGCTGGGGCGGAATCGGGCTCACATCGATGCGCAATTCCGCCGGCCGGTACAACCAGGATGCCCAAAAGGGCGGCATGGCCATGTTCATGGCTTCATCTCCTTCATGCAAGACAAAGCGCTCCATGCTAGCCAGCCCGGCATATCGCACGAAGAAGGTGCGATATGCCCAATGACCCAAATACCCGAAATACCCGGATTGGCAGCCATGGGCCACGCCGGGCTATCGCCCCAGGCTTATTGCGCCAGCTGGCGCATCGTGGCCTGGTCGAGGCGGCCGCTCACCGGCAGGCCCTGGTCCTGCTGGTAGGTGCGCAGCGCGGCGGCAGTGCGGGGGCCGCCCTGGCCGTCCGCCGAGCCGACGTTGTAGCCCAGCTCGTTCAGCCGCGTCTGCGCCTGCTTCATCGTCATGCGCCCCGCCGCGGCGCCTGGCGCCGAGGTCTGGCTGGGCGCGGCGCCGCCGTCCACGCCCAGGCGGCCGCCGCCGCCCAGGCCCTGGCCTTGCACCGACTGGGCCTTGTAGTTGCGCAGCGCGCGCACCATCTGGCTATAGGCATCCATGAAGGCCGCGGCGATCACCTTGCCTTCGGCCGTGCGGGTGTAGCCGCCCAGCGCGCCGCCGGCAGCGCCGCCAAACAGGGCGCCCATGCCGCCCCAGTCCGTCTTGGAGGCCGAGCCCTCGGATGCGGATACCTGCACGCCCGAGCGGTTGTCCACCAGCGTCAGCATCACCGAGGCCTCGCGGGTCTTGGTCGACGCCGCCAGCGCACTGAACAGCCCGCCCGCGCGGCCGCCGACCGCACCGCCCATGCCGCCGGCATCGCTCTGGTTGAAGATCACCTCGGGCGACATGGCGTAGTCGGACGCCACCATCTGGCCCTTGCCCATGTTGCTGCCGCCGCGCATCTCGCCCGAGCCCATCAGGGCGCGCTCGCGCGCCATGGCGTTCATGCCGGTGGTGCTGCGCTCCACCACCACGAAGCAGTTCGACTGCTGGACCATCAGGCGCAGCAGCTGGGCCGTGGGTGGCAGGCGGTATTGCTGGGTGAGGATGGTGTACCAGCCGGCGCTCTGGTTCTCCACCAGCGACACGGTTCCCAGCGGCGACTGGCAGCGCTCGAGCTCGCCATTGGCGTTTTCGGCATTCGCCCCGCCTGCGGCGCCGGTTGCCACGGTCTTCGCATCGGACGAACCCATGCGCATATTGGTGGTTTCGCACCCCGCCAAGGCCAGCACGGCCAAACCTGCAATCACCAGTTTCCTCATATTTCGCTCCCGCTCATCCATGCACTGTAAAAAAGTAGGGGCCCATGGCCCCAAACCGCCGTAACACTTTCACTCAATTGTGAACGACGACGATTGTAGGAATTTCAGCGTGGCATTCCCAGAGCAAACCTCTATGGTTTTTCCGGCTTTTTGTATCAAATATGCAGGGCCGCGGGCCGTCAGTCGCTGGCGCGCAACCTGTCGATCAGGCCATTGAGCTCGTCCAGCGAGCCGAACTGGATCGCCAGCTCGCCCATGTCCTCCATGCGGCCATGGCGCTTGACGCGCTTTTTCACCCGCACCTCGACGGCCGCGGCCAGCAGGTCCGACAGCTCCTCCTCGACCTGGCGGATGTCGCGGGACTTCTCCTTGCGGGGCCTTTTCTGTGGCGCCAGGCTGAACTCGGCCGCCAGCTTCTTGGCCAGGTTCTCGGCTTCGCGCACCGACATCTTGCGCGCCGCGATCTGGTTGGCCGCGGTGATCTGCGTGGCTTTCTCCAGCGTCAGCAAGGCGCGCGCATGGCCCATGTCCACGTCGCCCGCCATCAGCATGGTCTGCACCGGCTCGGCCAGCTGCAGCAGGCGCAGCAGGTTGGACGCGGCGGAGCGCGAACGCCCCACCGCATGCGCGGCCTGCTCGTGCGTCAGGCCGAACTCCTTGACCAGGCGCTGCAGGCCCTGGGCTTCTTCCAGCGGGTTCAAGTCCTCGCGCTGGATGTTCTCGATCAGCGCCATCGCCGCGGCGGATTCGTCCGGCACTTCGCGCACCAGCACCGGCACCTGGTCCAGCCCCGCCAGGCGCGCGGCCCGGAAGCGCCGTTCGCCGGCGATGATCTCGTACTTGCCCGCGTTGCCGCCGCCCTGGAGCTTGCGCACCAGGATGGGCTGCATGATGCCCTGCACCTTGATGCTCTCGGCCAGCTCGTACAGCGCGCCTTCGTCCATGCGGGTGCGCGGCTGGTAGATGCCCGGCACCATGTCGCTGAGCGCGAGCTGGTGCGGCGTATGGGCCTCGTCGGCAGCCGGAGCCGCGGCGGCGGGCTCCACCTTGGGGCCGAGCAGCACCTCCAGTCCACGTCCGAGGCCTTTGGGTTTCTTGGTTGCCATGGTCAATCCACTTTCGTCAGTTCTGCCAGCAGGGCCTGGCCTGCGGCCCAGTCGCCCAGGCCCGATTCTGCGTTGATATGCCCGCGCGCGCCCAGATCCACCCAGCGCGAGCCCCAGGCATCCGCCATCGCCCGGGCGCGCTCGGCGCTGCAATACGGGTCGTCCTGGCTGCCCACCAGGATGGACGGGAACGGCAGCCGCTGCATCGCGATCGGCGCCCATCCGGTAATCTGCGCCGCCAGATCGGGCCGCTCGACGTCGCCGGGCGCCACCAGCAGGGCCCCCTGCACCCGGGCCGCATGGCGCGTATGGCAGGCCCACCAGGCCGTCAGAATGCAGCCCAGGCTGTGGGCCACCAGCACCAGCGGGCCGGTGCTGTCCACCACCACCTCCTCCAGCCGCGCGCACCAGTCGCCGCGCCTGGGATGCAGCCAGTCATGCTGCTCCACCCGCTGGTAGCCATGTTGCGCTTCCCACAGGCTTTGCCAATGCCCTGGGCCGCTGCTTTGCCAGCCGGGCAGGATCTTGATGGATGCAGGGGAAATACTCATTTTTCAATAGCGGTTGGCACAGGCGGCATGGTATCGGGAAGGTGTTTTACTCGAATTTCATCTTCTTGACCCGGCGTACCATCTCCTTGGCGAAGTCGGTGAACGCCTGGCTGCCCTTGGCCGACGGATCGAAGACCACGCCGGGCAGGCCGTAGCTGGGAGCCTCGGCCAGGCGCACGTTGCGGGGAATCACCGTGTCGAACACCTTGTCGCCGAAATGGTCCTTGAGCTGGTCGCTGACCTGCTGCTGCAGCGTGATGCGCGGATCGAACATCACCCGCAGCAGGCCGATGATCTGCAGATCCTTGTTGAGGTTGGCATGCACCTGCTTGATGGTGTTGACCAGGTCGGTCAGGCCTTCGAGCGCGAAGTATTCGCACTGCATGGGCACGATCACGCCATGGGCCGAGCACAGCCCGTTGAGCGTAAGCATGGACAGGCTGGGCGGGCAGTCGATGAGCACGAAATCAAAATCATCCCGCGCCTGCTCCAATGCGGCGCGCAGGCGCTTTTCGCGGCGCTCCAGCTCCACCAGTTCGACCTCGGCTCCCGACAGCTCCCGATTGGCGCCCAGCACCCAGTACTTGCACTTTTCGGAATACACGGCCGCATCGCGGATATGGGCCGACTCCAGCAGCACATCGTAGACCGTGCTCGCCAGCGCCCGCTTGTCCACGCCGGAGCCCATGGTGGCATTGCCCTGGGGGTCCAGGTCCACCAGCAGCACGCGCTGCTTGACCCGGGCCAGGCCGGCCGCCAGGTTGACGGCCGTGGTGGTCTTGCCCACCCCGCCCTTTTGATTGGCTATGCAGAAAATTTTTGCCATGGAATGTCCATTTGCTTGGCAGTGACAGGCACTGCAGTTCCTATTCGCTCGCCACGCGCAGCCGCATCCAGACGATGCAGCGCTCCGCGTCCAGGCCCGGCACGGCCAGCGGCTCGACCCGCTCCACCACCACATCCTGCGCCAGCAGTGCCATTTCGGCCTGTGGCAGCTTGCCCTTCATCGCCAGCCACCAGGCGCCCTCCTTCAATGCCTGGCGCGACCAGGCGGTGAAGTCCTGCAACGCGGCAAATGCGCGGCAGCTTACCACGTCATAGCGCTGCGTGAGCCGCTCCACCCGCGACTGGATGCCATGCAGGTTCTTCAGCCGCAGGCTCGCGGCCGCCTGCTGGATGAAAGCGGCCTTTTTCCCCACCGTATCCACACAGCTCACATCCAGCTGCGGCAGGCAGATGGCAAAGACCACGCCTGGCAGCCCCCCGCCGCTGCCCACATCCAGCAGCCGTGGCTCGGCCAGGCCCAGCCCTTGCAAGTGGCGCTGCAGCGGCACCACCGCGGCCAGGCTGTCCAGCAGATGATGGGTCAGCATTTCCTGCGGATCGCGCACCGCCGTGAGGTTGTATACCCGGTTCCACTTCTGCAGCAGATCCAGGAACAGCATGAGCTGCCCCACCTGGGAATCCTCCAGCTCCAGCGGCAGTTGCGCCAGCCCCTGGCGCAGCGATGATTCAAGCGATGCGGTCATGCCAGCACTGTAGCGTCTGGCAGTGGCGCAAACCCCTTGAATCCGCCTTTTTTCAGATGCACCAGCAGTAAAGAAATCGCCGCTGGTGTAACACCGGATATCCGGGATGCCTGCCCCAGCGTCTCCGGGCGGTGTTTTTGCAGCTTCTGGCGCACCTCGAACGACAAGGCGGCGACCTGCATATAGTCCAGCTCGGCCGGCAGGCGCAGATTCTCGAAATGGGCGGCACGCTCCACCTCGTCCTTCTGCTTGTCGATATAGCCGGAATACTTGGCAGCGATCTCCACCTGCTCCAGCACGGCTGGAGCAAGCTCGTCACCCAGTGTTTCACGTGAAACCTCGACAGACGAATACTTGCCGCCATCCATGCCCATCAGCGCCCCATAGCTCACATTCGGCCGGCGCAGCAGATCGAACAGGTTGTACTCGCGCTCTATGGCCTTGCCCAGCACCCGCTCGGCCTCGGCCGCGTCGAGGATGCGCGGATTGACCCAAGTGGACTTGAGGCGCTCTGTTTCACGTGAAACAGCATCGCGCTTGCGGCTGAATGCATCCCAGCGCGCATCGTCGATCAGACCCATGCGACGCCCGGTTTCCGTCAGGCGCATGTCGGCATTGTCCTCGCGCAGCTGCAGGCGGAACTCGGCCCGGCTGGTGAACATACGGTAGGGCTCGGTCACCCCCTTGGTGATCAGGTCATCCACCAGCACCCCCAGGTAGGCCTCGTCGCGGCGCGGGGTCCACACTGCCTCGCCCCGGCATTGCAGCGCGGCATTGACCCCGGCAAACAAGCCCTGCGCCGCTGCTTCCTCGTAGCCGGTGGTGCCATTGATCTGGCCGGCAAAGAACAGCCCCTGGATCTGGCGGGTCTCGAAGCTGCTCTTGAGCGAACGCGGATCGAAATAGTCGTACTCGATGGCATAGCCGGGGCGCAGGATATGCGCGTTCTCCAAACCTTTCATCGAACGCACCAGCTCATACTGGATATCGAAGGGCAGGCTGGTCGAGATGCCGTTGGGATAGTACTCGTGGGTGGTCAGCCCCTCGGGCTCCAGGAAAATCTGGTGGCTTTCCTTGTCGGCGAAGCGGTTGATCTTGTCCTCGACGCTCGGACAGTAGCGCGGGCCCACGCCCTCGATCTTGCCGGTGAACATGGGGCTGCGGTCAAAGCCGGAGCGGATGATCTCGTGCGTGCGCTCGTTGGTATGCGTGATCCAGCAAGGCACCTGCCGGGGATGCATCGCGGCATTGCCCATGAAGCTGAACACCGGCAGCACGCCTTCATTGACGCCACCGGGCATGCCATCGCCCGGCTGCTCCTCGCACTGGCCGAAATCGATGCTGCGTCCATCGATGCGCGGCGGGGTACCCGTCTTGAGGCGCCCTTGCGGCAGCTGCAGCTCTTTCAGGCGCGCCGACAGGCTCACCGCCGGCGGATCGCCTGCGCGGCCTGCAGCATAGTTGTTCAGGCCGACATGGATCTTGCCGTCGAGGAAGGTACCTGCCGTCAGCACCACGGTGCGCGAGCGAAAACGGATCCCCACCTGGGTCACCGCGCCCACCACACGGTCGCCTTCCACCATCAGGTCGTCCACCGCCTGCTGGAACAGCCACAGATTCGGCTGATTCTCCAGCATGTTCCGGATGGCCGCCTTGTAGAGGATGCGATCGGCCTGGGCTCGGGTTGCCCGTACCGCCGGCCCCTTGGAGCTGTTGAGAATCCGGAACTGGATGCCGCCCTGGTCGGTGGCCAAGGCCATGGCGCCGCCCAATGCGTCCACCTCCTTGACGAGATGGCCCTTGCCGATGCCGCCGATGCTGGGATTGCAGCTCATCTGCCCCAGAGTCTCAATATTGTGGCTCAGCAGCAAGGTCTTGCAGCCCATGCGGGCCGCGGCCAAGGCGGCTTCGGTACCGGCATGGCCGCCGCCGACGACGATCACGTCGAATTCTTGTGGATAGGTATAGGGTGTATGGCTCATAGGGCCTCTTCCTGGGCTCGATCCGCATTCGCTGCGGCACTCATAGCGCATACTCTCGAGCCCTGCGGAGAGTGCCATGACAGTCAGATGGCGAAGCACCGCTGTTGCCTCGCCGAAGGACAGCTATTTTAGTTGCTGCGGGCTTTCTCGGTGCGGGCGGTGTCTTTCACACCACTTGTTTCACGTGAAACACCGTTGAGCCGCAAGCAAGCCACCGCACTGCAAAGTGCTTCCGGAAGCGCTAGGATGGCAGCTCCAACTTTCTGGAAGTGCTCTCATGAAACTGTATTTCTCACCCGGCGCCTGCTCGCTCTCCCCGCATATCGCGCTCATCGAGGCGGGCCTGCCCTATACGCTGGAGTTGGCCAGCACCAAGACCCACCAGCTCAAGGATGGCACGGACTTCTACACCATCAATCCGCTGGGCTATGTACCTGTGCTGGAACTCGACAACGGCCAGCGCCTGCGCGAAGGCCCGGCCATCGTCCAGTACATCGCCGACCAGGCGCCTGCCTCCAAGCTGGCGCCGGCCAACGGTACCTTCGAGCGCTACAAGCTGCAGGAATGGCTGAGCTTCATCGGCACCGAGGTCCACAAGTCCTTCGGCCCGCTGTTCAAGCCCGACACACCGGACGAAGCCAAGGAGCAGGCCAAGGCCCAGATTCTCAAGCGCCTGGGCTTCATTGAGCAGGGGCTGCAGGGCAAGCAATTCCTGATGGGTGACCAGTTCACCGTGGCGGACGGCTATTTGTTCACCGTTTGCAACTGGACCCACTTCGTCAAGATCGACATTTCCGCACTGCCCAAGCTGAACCAGTACCTGGAGCGCATTGCAGCGCGCCCCAGCGTTCAAAAAGCGATTGCTGAAGAGAACTAGGACTCCAGCATTCAAGGCCGCTGTTTCACGTGAAACAGCGGCTTTCCCACAAGGGTTGACATTGACATCATGTCAACATCCAGCATATGCACATCACCACTTCCCCTTGTTGAAAGGAGCTTCCATGCAATACGTCTTGAATGTCCAGGGCATGACCTGTGGCCACTGCGAGAGGGCTGTCACCCAGGCTGTGCAACGGCTGGATGCCGCCGCTCAGGTGCGCATCGACCGAGCCCAGAACCAGGTCACCGTGGACACCACCCAACCGCAGGAGAAGGTTGCCGCCGCCATCGCTGCGGAGGGCTACCAGGTTACCGGCTGAACAACCATGGCGCAAAGCACCCGACGCGACCCAAGCCCTGCACCGGCCACCGTGCGCTGGCCGGTGTCGATCAGCCGCGCCGCAGCGATGGCCGGCATCTCGGCCCGCATGGCGCGGCACTATGAATCGCTGAACATGCTGCCGGTGGTACACCGTTCGGACAACGGATACCGCATGTACACCGAGGCCGATGTGCATACGCTGCAGTTCATCCGCCGCAGCCGGGATCTGGGTTTTGCCATCGAAGAAATCCAGCTGCTGCTCAGCCTCTGGAACGACAAGCAGCGCAGCAGCGCATCCGTCAAGGAGATCGCGCAGCAGCACATCAACCACCTCAGCGAACGCATCGCCGCCATGCAGGCCATGCAGCGCACGCTGCAGTCATTGGTGCATGCCTGCCACGGCGATGGCCGGCCCGACTGTCCCATACTGGACGATCTGGCTTCACCGCCCTAGATCGGAATATCCCCTGCGGCGCGGGGTCAGAAGGGCATAGTCGCGGGGTCTGCATCGGCTGGCGCCTCTTGCGGCCCGGTCATGGTGCCGCGGCCGGTTGCTGCCGGGCGCTGGCGCGGTACGGCATCCGCATTGCCGGGTGAGCCTTGCGCTGGCGCCACCGCCCCCAACTCGGTGCGGCCTTCGCCGCCCAGGGCTTCCAGCAGATCTGGAATCAGGCGGCTGAACTCGGCGGTGGCAATGGCCACGTCGGCGTCGAAGCCCGCATCGTCTCCCGAGCTGGATTGTCCCTCCAGCACCACATCGAGCAGCGCCACCTTCTTCAGCTGCAGTCCTTCGGTCAACACCATCGACACCCGGTCATCCCAGGTAATGGCGAGCTTGGTCGGCATCTTGCCGGCGTCGATGTGGGCACGGATCTCGTCGATATCCAATGGGTGGCGCGCATAGCGCACCACGGCCTTGGCCTCGTCGGCACTCTTGAGCTCGCATTCGCGGTCGATCGAAAAGCCTGCCGGCGCTTCCTGGCTGTGCAGCCAGTGAGCCATCGCGGCCTGTGGCGAAGTCTGTGTGTCGAGCAGGGCGACCGCAAAGCCCGGCGATGCCTCGACCAGGGCCGTCACCACTTCGTCCGCGCGCGACTGGCTCCCGGTATCGAGCACCAGCAGGCGCGCCTGCGGATCGATCCATACCCACATGCCGCCCTGCTTGGTGAAGGCCATGGGCAGCAGATCGAGCTTGATTTCATCCTTGAGCTCCTGCGCCTCCTTCTTGCCGGGCTTGCGGCCCTCGGCCTTCTCGATCTGCGCTACCTTTTCCTTGAGCTTGCGCGCGAGCACCGATGCCGGCAGCATCTTGCTCTCGGTCACGAAGCGCATCATCCACTGGCCGCTCACCACCTCCACCATCGCGCCATGGGCTTCGCCGCGCGGCGGCATCCAGCCGGCGGATTGTTCCTGCGTCGCGCCGCATTCCTCGAACACTTGTTTGGCCAGAGCTGCATCGAGAGCCTCCCAATCGGGCTGCCAGGCCTCGGCGATGCGATAAATGATCATGTTCTTGAACATGGGAATTCCTTGCATTACGTTGCCGCGTATTGTGCCCGTATGCGTGCCCCGTATGCGCAACAAGGCCCGGCAGGCCCGGCGCCAAAAATGTTGCCAACTCTTTACACAGCCATACCAAGACGGCACGCCCGACTTACATGCGCTGCGCACACTGCGTGGCAAGTTACCAAGAAAGGAGTCCCCATGTCGCTCTTGCAACGCAACACCATCGCTTCCGCCATCTTTGCGGTCATGGCCATGCCGGCCATGGCGCAAAATTCCACGGAAAGTGATGCCAGCATGGCGCCGTCGACAACCGCAAGCGCTCCCATGCACCGCCATCCAGCCTCCAAGCAAGAGCGGCAGGCCCGGATGGAACAGCACTGGCAGCGCCTGAAAGCGGCGCTGAATATCACCAGCAGCCAGGAAGCCGCCTGGAGTACCTATGTGTCGGCAATGAAGCCGCAGGCCCGCACTTCGCCCCCGATGGACCGCAAGGCTTTCGCCGGCATGACCACTCCGCAGCGCATCGATGCGCTGCAGGCCATGCGCAGCCAGCACCAGGCTGAAGCCGACCGCTGCGACCAGGCCATCAAGACCTTCTATGCGGCACTGGCGCCGGAACAACAGAAAACCTTCGACACGCAGGCCCTGAAGATGTTCGGCCGGCCCCATGATGGCCACCATCGGCCCCACGGCGCGCCTCCCAGCGCATCCTGACAAACCTATGTTTCAAGGGGATTGAAGCTATATAAAACATAGCATCAACAGCCAGTAGGCGTGGCTGGGCCACCACGGCCACAGGCGCACATGGATAGCATGTGCACCTTTTTTCTGACAAGCGCCGCGCAGGCGGCGGAAGTATGATGGCGAGCAGGTCAACTCATACCATCCACCACATGCATCCACGCGCTCTACTCCCGATTGCGGCGGCCCTTGGCGCCGCTGGCTTCTTTGGCACCGCCCATGCCCAGTTCATAGACTCCCGCCAGGCGCCGACACTGTACCTGCAAGCCGGCACCGCCGAGCAGGGCGCCCGCTCCCTCACGGTAGGTTCCACGGTTCCCATGGACTGGTATACCAACTGGGGCGGCAACATGGTCACCGCCCACTGGGACATGAGCCTGGCGGCCTGGAACTCGCACAAGGCCGATGATTCCGGCCGCCGCACCATCTTCGTTGTGGGCTTGACGCCGACGCTGCGCCTGCACAGCGCCAGCAGCTTCCCCTGGTTTGTCGAGGCCGGCATCGGTGGCTTCGTCTCCAACCATCTCTATCACAGCAAGGACAAGGACTTTTCCACAGCCTTCAACTTCGGCAGCCATATCGGCGCAGGCTTTTTCACCGGCAATCGCCGTGAAAACGAATGGTCGGTTCGCCTGGAGCACTTCTCCAACGGATCGATCAAGTCCCCCAACCCTGGGGAAAACTTTGTTCAGCTGCGCTACGCACGCCATTTCTGAGCGCATGGACAAGCCTGTAGGCGGCTAGCTGGCCTGGTTCCAGCTGCGGCAGCCGTCTCATCCAACCGCCCTGGTCTTGGACCTCGGCGGTTTTTTTGTTGTCTTTCCGGATTACGAAAAATTCGCGAAACATGGCCGTATTCGGCACGCACGCCATCCATGAAACCATGGCATCACGGGTCGGAGCACGAAGGCGATGCGCAAGCAGGGCTGTGAAACAGCCGTTGACCGCACCGCAGCGGCGTCCGTCAAACCATGAAATACAAAGAAATTTTCACAATATGAAAATTTCTGCTGTTTTGCGATGCCTTGGGTTTTTCTTGTATTCGTTTTAATAGATTAGTAGATAGTAGTAGAGCGCGCCATTATTTGTGGATAAGTCTGAATTCCCTTGAAAAATCAAACATGTGGATAACTGCCAACCCTGTTTCCGAGCACAGGGACAGCGTGTACCTGAATTGTGGATAATTTTAAAATTTAGCCGCTATCTGTGGATAACAAGGATTTTTCGTCAGAGATATCCACAGATCTGTGCATGGAGTGGCTTTGTAGCGGGTTATTTTTCGTAATATGAAAAAAGACCCGCCGAGGCGAATTGCAGCTTGAACTGGGGGTGTGACCCCACCGCATGGCGTGGGTGTGGGCGTCTTTGGCGCAGGCCTGGGTATGGGCCTGGGTAGCAGTGCAGGCGTTTGCTGGCGGCGTATGGAGGCCGCTTGCGGCCGGGGCCGGAGCGGATCAGTGGCCGGAGAAATCCACCAGGGTGAAAAGCGCCAGCCCGGCATCGCGCAGGCGCTGCGAGCCGCCCAGTTCGGGCAGGTCGACGATGGCGGCGCCTTCCATGACCTGGGCGCCCAGCTTTTCGAGCAGCTTCTTGCCGGCCATCATGGTGCCGCCGGTGGCGATCAAGTCATCGACCAGCAGGACCTTGTCGCCTGCCTGCACCGCGTCGGAATGCAATTCCACCGTGGCGCTGCCATATTCCAGCTCGTAGGTTTCCTCCACCGTGGTGAAGGGCAGCTTGCCCTTTTTGCGGATGGGCACGAAACCCACCTTGAGCTGGTAGGCGATGACCGAGCCGAGGATGAAGCCTCGCGCATCCAGGCCTGCCACCACGTCCGGGCGGCGCTCGCGATCCATGTAGCGGTGCACGAAGGCATCGATCAGCACATGGAACACCCGAGGATTCTGCAGCAGCGGCGTGATGTCGCGGAACTGCACGCCCGGCGCGGGCCAGTTCGGCACGGTGCGGATATGGTGGCGAAGGTATTCCGTAACGTCGGGAGCTTGCATGGCAACCTGGCTGGATGGCAAAGCATTCATGGTAGTCGAATACCTGGATTTCATATAAAAACAATAGCCAGCCCAATAAATACAATAATTGTCAGCTACCAATTCCGTAGTAATGGCCTGTGGATCGGCAGGCCGCCGGGGCTTCGATAAAATCCCCGCATGACCGTATCCCCCTCCTTGCCTGCGCGTATCGATGGCACGCAGATACTCGCGCTGGCGCAAGCCACCTTTGCCATCGAGGCGCAGGCCATCAGCGCAATGGCGGCCCGGCTGGACGAGCATTTCGTGCAGGTGGTGCAACTGGTGCTGGGCACCCGCGGCCGCGTGGTGGTGATGGGCATGGGCAAGAGCGGCCATGTGGGCCGCAAGATCGCGGCCACGCTGGCGTCCACCGGCACGCCGGCCTTTTTCGTGCACCCGGGCGAGGCCAGCCATGGCGACCTGGGCATGGTCACCGCACAGGATGTGGTGCTGGCCATCTCCAACAGCGGCGAGAGTGGCGAGATCACCGTGCTGTTGCCGGTGCTCAAGCGCCTGGGGGTGCCCTTGGTGGCGATGACCGGCGGCCCGGAATCGGCGCTGGCGCGCCATGCCGGCTGGGTGCTCGATACCCGGGTCGACAAGGAGGCCTGCCCGCTGAACCTCGCACCCACCGCCAGCACCACTGCCCAGCTGGCCATGGGCGATGCGCTGGCCGTGGCCCTGCTGGAGGCGCGGGGCTTTCGGGCCGAGGATTTTGCGCGTTCGCATCCCGGCGGTGCGCTGGGGCGGCGCCTGCTGACCCATGTGGCCGACGTGATGCGCTCGGGCGACGAGCTGCCGCGCGTGCGGCCCGACACCAGTTTCAGCGACCTGATGCGCGAGATGAGCGCCAAGGGTCTGGGTGCGGCCGCGGTCGTCGATGGCGACGGCGTTTTGCTGGGCGTGTTCACCGACGGCGACCTGCGCCGCCGCATCGAGGCCGGAGCCGATCTGCGCCAGGCCACCGCGGGGCAGGTCATGCATGCCCATCCGCGCCGCATCGAGGCGGGCGCGCTGGCGGCCGATGCCGCGGCGCTGATGGAGCAGCACCGTATCACCAGCGTGCTCGTTACCGACGCCGCCGGCCGCCTGGTGGGCATGGTGCATATCGGCGATCTGATGCGGGCCAAGGTGATCTGATGGCGATGGCAAGGCTTCCCCTGCTCAGCCCCAGCCAGCAATGGCCGGCTGAGCTGCTGCTGCGCGCCCAGGGCGTGAAAGTGGCGTTTTTCGACGTGGACGGCGTGCTTACCGACGGCGGCCTCTATATCAGCGAGGCCGGCGAGACGCTCAAGCGCTTCAACACGCTGGACGGCCATGGCATCAAGCTGCTGCGCGAGGCGGGCATCACCCCGGCGGTGATCACCGGCCGCGATTCGCGCGCGCTGCGTCACCGGCTGGGTGCGCTGGGTGTCGAGCAGGTGCGCTATGGCACCGAAGACAAGCTGCCCGCGGCGCAGGAGATGCTGTCCGGCCTGGGGCTGGACTGGAGCCAGGCCGCCGGCATCGGCGACGACTGGCCCGACCTGCCGGTGCTGCGCCGCTGCCAGCTGGCCTGTGCGCCCTGCAATGCCCATGCCGAGGTGTGCGCCAACGCCCACTTCGTGACCCGGCTGCCGGGCGGGGCGGGCGCGGCGCGCGAATTCTGCGACCTGTTGCTCGCCGCCTCGGGCGCCTACGTGCATCTGCTGGACCGGTACGCGCAATGAAGTTCAATGTCCGCAGCTTCAGCTCGCGCCGGGTGTGGGACCTCGCGTCCATCTACCTGCCGGTGATCCTGATGGGGGTGCTGGCGTTGGGCACCTGGTGGCTGGTGCGCAATGCGCCGCAGCCGGTCATGCCGGTACCCGAGGTCAAGCCCGGCCATGAGGTGGACTACTACATGAAGGATTTCTCGGTCAAGAACTTCGATGCCGCCGGGCGGCTGACCAGCGAGGTCCAAGGCATCTATGCCCGGCATTTCATGGACAACGAGACGATGGAGATCGACCAGGCGCACATGCGCTCCATCCGGCCCGATGGCGCCACCACCGTTGGCACGGCGAACCGGGCCCTCACCAATGCCGACGCATCCGAGGTGCAGCTCTTCGGCAATGCCCGTGTGGTGCGCCAGCCGGGCAAGGGCACGGCCAACCAGGCCACGATGGAGTTTCGCGGCGAATTCCTGCATGCCTGGGTCAACGAAGAGCGGGTCAGCTCCAACCAGCCGGTGGAGCTGCTGCGCGGCAAGGACCGCTTTACCGCCGATGCCATGACCTACAACAACATCACCCAGGTGGCCGAGCTCAAGGGCCGCGTGCGCGGCATGCTCGTGCCCAGCAAATAGGGCGTGCGGTGCACACGCAGGCGGCCCCCCTGGCCTTCATCACCGGTGCGTCCAGCGGCATCGGCCAGGCGTTGGCGCTGCGCTACCGCCGCGCCGGCTGGCGGCTGGCGCTGGTGGCGCGCCGGCCCGAAGCGATCGAGGCGTGGGCCGGCTCCCATGCCCTCGGCCCGCAGGACTATCGCGCCTATGGCGCCGATGTAGGCGATGCCGCCCAGATCATCGCCGCCAGCGGGCAATGCCTGGCGGAGATGGGCCTGCCCGACGTGGTGGTGGCCAATGCCGGCATCAGCCATGGCATCGACACGGCCGAGCGCGAGGACCTGGAGGTGATGGCCCGCACCTATGCCACCAATGTGCTGGGCATGGCGGCCACCTTCCATGCCTTCATCCGCCCGATGCAGGCGCGTGGAGCGGGGCGGCTGGTGGGGATTGCCAGCGTCGCCGGCATCCGGGGGCTGCCGGGGCATGGCGCCTACTGTTCCAGCAAGGCCGCCGCCATCAGCTACTGCGAAAGCCTGCGCGTGGAGCTGCGTGCATCGGGCGTGCGCGTCGTGACCATCTGCCCGGGCTTCGTGGATACGCCGCTGACGCAGGGCAACCGCTACGGCATGCCCTTTCTGATGCCGGCCGATGCATTTGCGGACCGGGCGTTCGCCGCCATCGAGGCCGGTGCGAGCTACCGCGTCATTCCCTGGCAGATGGGGCTGGTGGCCAAGCTCATGCGGCTGCTGCCCAATGGGCTCTATGACCGGGCGGTGGCCAATCGGCCACGCAAGCACCGCCACGGTGAGAGCCGGGGCTGAAAATAGCGGCCCACGCTTGCTCACTGGGTGTAGCCTCTGCTTCCCCCGAGGGCGCACTTTTTCACCTTGGGGCGGCCCGGGGATGAAAAAACCCCGAGGAGGCATCTCCCGGGGTTTTTTGTCTTGAAGGCCTTGCCTGGGCTTGCAGTGGGCCCAGGCTGGGGATATCAATAGTCGTCGTTGTTGTCGTAGCCGCCGCCTTGGCTGCCGCCGCGGCCGCGCGAACCATGGCCGTAGGGGCTGCGGAAGCCGCTGTCGCGGTCGCTGCCACCGCGGTTGTAGCCGCCGTCGCCGCGGCCACCACCACCGCCGCCGTAGCCGCCACGGTCGCCGCCGTAGCCACCACCGCCGCCGCCGCCGCCGTAACCGCCGCGGTCGCCACCGCCGCCAAAGCCACCACCGCGGGGGCCGCCGTAGCCGCCGCCACCGCCACGGGGGCCGCCAAAGCCGCCGCCGCTGGTGCGGGGGGGACGGGCTTCCATCGGACGGGCCTCGTTCACCACGAGGTTGCGGCCGCCAAGCGGCTGGCCGTTCAGGCCATTGATCGCGGCTTGGGCTTCTTCATCGCTGCCCATTTCCACGAAACCGAAGCCTTTGGAGCGGCCGGTGTCGCGCTCCATCATGACCTTGGCACTGGTCACTGCGCCAAATTGACCAAAGGCCTGTTCCAGATCACTGTCACGTACAGAGTACGGCAAGTTTCCAACGTAAAGCTTGTTGCCCATCCAGGGACTCCTGATAACACTGAAAAACGCGATGGAGTCCCGAGCGATGCGACACCTTGCATGGGGGATTTTCCACGTGATGTGCGCCTAAACGAAACTGACAAGTCACCGCTAATACCATGGAGGATTTACCTCCATCCTCCATTCTGTGGCATAAAAAAGCCCTGTGCACAAGCGTTTTTCGCCTTGTTGCAAGAAAACCGCAAAAACCAGCGTGGAAAACCGCTAGAAAACCCTGATTCCTAGGGAAAACCTTTAATTTGGCCCCATGGGCGGAGGCGGCATACAGGGGCCCCGCCGCAAGCCGCACGCAGCCCTTGGGCTAGAATGGCGACCGTCTTTGGGGAGTAGCCTGCCCGCCGCGCAATGCGCCGGGAGCATGCGTCAACAGACTTGGGAGCCGTCTTCGGAACCCATGGCGCATGCGATGTCAACCGATGTTGGGCGAGACCATTGGCCGCACACCGATCCCATGCCGGAGTCGGAGTGGGGCCGATGCTGTCTTGGTCTTATCCGGCTACAACTATTTTTCCCCACTCCATGGAAGCCTTCTTCATTTCCACCGCTGTCGTCGCCCTGGCTGAAATGGGCGACAAGACGCAGTTGCTGTCGCTCGTGCTGGCCGCCAAGTTCCGCAAGCCCTGGCCCATCGTGCTGGGTATTTTTGCCGCCACCCTGGTGAACCATGCGCTGGCCGGCGCGGTCGGCGCCTGGGTGACCACCGTGCTGGGCCCCGACGTGCTGCGCTGGATCCTGGGCATTTCCTTCATCGCGATGGCCATCTGGATGCTGGTGCCCGACAAGCTTGACGACGAGGACAGCGAAGGCCCCGGCCGCTTTGGCGTGTTCGGCACCACGGTGCTGCTGTTCTTCCTGGCCGAGATGGGCGACAAGACGCAGATCGCCACGGTGATGCTGGCGGCCAAGTACTCGGCCTACTACTGGGTGGTTGCCGGCACCACGCTGGGCATGATGCTGGCCAATGCGCCGGTGGTGTGGCTGGGCGACAAGCTCACCCGCCGCCTGCCGCTTACGCTGATCCACCGCGTCTGCGCCGCGATCTTCGCGGTGCTGGGCGTGCTGGCGCTGGTGACCGGATAGGCGCCCTGCCGCAGCGGCTTGCAGCTGCGTAGCGAGCCATGCCGGATTGCTATAGCTGCTAGTGGATGCCAGAGGTTGGTGCCGGATGCAGCCATGCCCACAATGCCTGTATTCCAGGAGGCATAGCGCATGGGCAAGGATCCCACCGCCCTGAAGGGCATTTCGTCGATGGCCACCCGCCAGCTGCTGGCGGAGCTCGCTGCCGCCTGGCGGGCGCAGGGCGGCGAGCCGGTCGATATTGAATCGGTGGGCGGCGTGGATGCGGCCCGGCGCGTTCAGGACGGCGAGGCATTTGATGCGGTCTTCCTCGCTGCCGATGCGATTGCCCGGCTCGAAGCCGCGGGCCGGCTGCTGGCGGGCAGCCGGGTGGACCTGGTGCGCTCCAGCACCGCCGTGGCGGTGCCCGCGGGCCGTGGCATGCCCGATATCTCCTGCGAAGACGCGGTGCGCGCCGCGGTGCTGGCGGCGCCCGGCATCGGCTACTCCACCGGCCCCAGCGGTGTGGCGCTGCAAAAGCTGTTCGAGCGCTGGGGCATTGCCGAGCAGATCCGCCCGCGGATGGTGCAGGCCCGGCCCGGCGTACCGGTGGGCTCCATGGTGGCCAGCGGCGAGGTGGCGCTGGGCTTTCAACAGCTGAGCGAGCTGATCCATGTGCCGGGCATCGCCATCGCCGGGCCGCTGCCGCCGGCCATCGCCATAGACACCGTTTTTTCCGCCGGCGTGGTCGCCACGTCACCCCGCGCCGGCGCGGCGGCACGCCTGCTTGCCTTCATGGCCGCGCCGGGCGCGGCCGAGGCCAAGCGCCGCCAGGGCATGGAGCCCGCCTGAGCGCGAACACAAAGCAACCAAAGCAACCAAGAGAGACAACGGAGATACCGAGATGACTTCGCCAATCGCTTCCCCGGCGCCGGATGCCACCGCCGCCAATGTACAGACGGTGCTGAATGAGCACCCGTTTTCCGGCTTCCAGTGGGTGATCTTCGCCCTGTGCTTTTTCGTCGTGCTGCTCGACGGCTTCGACACCTCGGCCATCGGCTATATCGCGCCCTCGCTGCTTGCCGAGTGGGGCGTGGCCAAGCCCGACCTGGCGCCGGTGCTGAGCGCGGCGCTGTTCGGCCTGGCCGGCGGCGCCATGTGCGCCGGCCCGCTGGCCGACCGCTTCGGGCGCAAGGCGGTGCTGGTGGGCTCGGTGCTGGTGTTCGCCGTCGCCTGCCTGGCCTCGGGCTATGCGCATGACATCCGCACGCTGACCGTGCTGCGCTTCGTGACCGGCCTGGGCCTGGGCGCGGCCATGCCCAATGCGGTGACGCTGATGAGCGAATACTGCCCCGACTCGCGTCGCGCCATGCTGACCAATGCCATGTTCTGCGGTTTTCCGCTGGGCGCGGCGCTGGGCGGCTTTCTGGCCGCGTGGATGATTCCGCAGTTCGGCTGGCGCAGCGTGCTGCACCTGGGCGGCATCGCGCCGCTGCTGCTGGTGGTGATGCTGGTGCTGCTGCTGCCCGAGTCGGTGCGCTACATGGTGGCCAAGGGCTATGCGGCCGAGCGCATCCGCAAGCCGCTGGCGCGCATTGCCGGCAGCGCGGTGCAGAACGTGCAGCGCTTCGTGATGACCGAGAGCCGGGCGGCGGTGGATGGCAAGAGCGGCCTGGGCGTGGTGCTGTCGCGCCAGTACCGCGTGGGCTCGGTCATGCTGTGGCTGGCCTACTTCATGGGCCTGGTAATCTTCTACGCGCTGGTGAACTGGATGCCGGTGCTGTTCAAGGAGGGCGGCCTGAGCCCGAAGACGGCTACGCTGGTGGCGGCGCTGTTCCCGTTGGGCGGCGTGGGCGCGGTGTTCTTCGGCTGGCTGATGGACCGCTTCAACGCCAACCGCATCATTGCCGCGGGCTATGCGCTGACCGCGGTGGCGATCTGGTGGATCGGCCAGGAGGCCGCCAGCCTGGGCTGGCTGGTGGTGTCGGTGTTCGTGGCGGGCACCATCATGAATACCGCGCAGTCCTCGATGCCGGCGCTGGCGGCGGCCTTCTACCCCACCAGCGGCCGCGCCACCGGCGTGGCCTGGATGCTGGGCATAGGGCGCTTCGGTGGCATCGCCGGCTCCTTTCTGGTGGCCGAGCTGACGGCGCGCCAGCTGGGCTTCAGCCAGATTTTCACCGTGGTCGCCATTCCCGGCCTGATCGCCATGGCGGCCCTGATCGTCAAGCAGTGGGCCAGTCCACAGAGCGGGGCCGAGCTGCAAGGCCAGGCGCTGGCATCCGGCGCAAGCCATTGAATTTCTTTCTTCACCTCAGCAAGGGTTTCCCACCATGATCATCGACGTACACGGCCACTACACCACCGCGCCCGCGGCGCTGGGCGCCTGGCGCGACCTGCAGATCGCGGGCCTCAAGGACCCGTCCAAGGCGCCCAGCGCCAGCGCGCTGAAGATCAGCGACGACGAGATCCGCGAGACCATCGAGACCAACCAGCTCAAGCTGATGAAGCAGCGCGGCTCGGATTTGACCATCTTCAGCCCGCGCGCCTCGTTCATGGCGCACCACATCGGCGGCTTCGAAACCTCGAGCACCTGGGCCGCGATCTGCAACGAACTGTGCTACCGCGTGAGCCAGCTGTTCCCGGAGCACTTCATTCCGGCCGCGATGCTGCCGCAGTCGCCCGGCGTCGACCCCAAGACCTGCATTCCCGAGCTGGCCAAGTGCGTGGAGCAGTACGGCAACGTGGGCATCAACCTCAACCCTGATCCCTCGGGCGGCCACTGGACTTCGCCGCCGCTGTCCGACCGCTCCTGGTATCCCATCTACGAAAAGATGGTGGAGTACGACATCCCCGCGATGATCCATGTCTCCACCAGCTGCAATGCCTGCTTTCACACCACCGGCAGCCACTACCTGAACGCCGACACCACGGCCTTCATGCAGTGCCTGACCAGCGATTTGTTCAAGGACTTCCCCACGCTCAAGTTCCTGATTCCCCATGGCGGCGGCGCCGTGCCCTACCACTGGGGGCGCTTCCGCGGCCTGGCGCAGGAGCTCAAGAAGCCGCTGCTGGACGAGCACCTGCTGAACAACATCTTCTTCGACACCTGCGTCTACCACCAGCCGGGCATCAATTTGCTGACCGAGGTGATCCCCACCAAGAACATCCTGTTCGCCAGCGAGATGATCGGCGCGGTGCGCGGCATCGACCCCCAGACCGGCCATTACTACGACGACACCAAGCGCTACATCGAAGCCACGCAGAACCTGACTGCGGATGAAAAGCAGATGGTCTACGAAGGCAATGCGCGCCGGGTGTTCACCCGCCTCGATGCGGCGCTGAAGGCCAAGGGTCGATAGGAAAAAAGATAGCTGCTGGCGCTTGATGCCAAAGGTTTTCAAATAGAAATGTATTTGAAATGTCCAATTGATAGGCGATAGAAGCTCACTTTTTTAAGAGCAACACCACCGGAGATTTTCCATGTACGAACTTGGAGTCGTTTACCGCAACATCCGGCGCGCCGAGCGCGCCGCCGCCGACGGCCTGGCCGCCCTGGGCTCGGCCACCGTGCACGAGGCCATGGGTCGCGTGGGCCTGCTCAAGCCCTATATGCGCCCTATCTACGCGGGCCAGCAGGTCTCGGGTACGGCCGTCACCGTGCTGCTGCAGCCCGGCGACAACTGGATGATGCATGTGGCGGCCGAGCAGATCCAGCCCGGCGACATCGTGGTCGCGGCCGTCACCAGCGAATGCACCGACGGCTACTTCGGCGACCTGCTGGCCACGAGCTTTCAGGCGCGCGGCGCGCGCGCGCTGGTCATCGACGCCGGCGTGCGCGACGTGAAGACGCTGCAGGAGATGGGCTTTCCGGTGTGGAGCCGCGCCATCTCCTCCAAGGGCACGATCAAGGCCACGCTGGGCTCGGTCAACATCCCCGTGGTCTGCGCGGGCATGTGGGTCACGCCCGGCGACGTGATCGTGGCCGATGATGACGGCGTGGTCTGCGTGCCCGCCGCCAAGGCCGCCGAGACCCTGGCCGCCGCGCAAAAGCGCGAAAGCTTCGAGGGCGAGAAGCGCGCCAAGCTGGCTTCCGGCGTGCTGGGCCTCGATATGTACAAGATGCGCGAGCCCCTTGAGAAGGCTGGCCTGCGCTACATCGACTGAAGGAGCGCGCCATGGATCGCAGAACCGCAATGGCCTCGCTGGCGAGCCTGACATTTGCAGGCCGCGCCGGCGCACAGGGCAGCTACCCGGGCAAGCCGATCCGGCTGGTGGTCGGCTACTCGGCCGGCGGCGCGGTGGACATCGTCGCGCGCACGCTGGGCCAGAGCCTGGCGCCCAGCCTGGGCCAGCCCGTCGTGGTCGAGAACAAGCCCGGCGCGGGCACCAACATCGCGGTCAAGTCCGTCATCGATGCGGCGCCCGACGGCTACACGCTGATGCTCGCGGCCAATGCGCTGGCCGCCAACATGGCGCTGTACCAGCCCGCGCCGTTCGATGCCGAGCGCGATCTGGCGCCGATCGCGCTGGTGGGCCGCGTGCCGGTGGTGATCGCGGCCAATCCGGCCGCCCCCTATGCCAGCGTGGCCCAGCTCGTCGCCGCCGCCAAGGCCGGGCCGGGCTCCATCAACTACGGCTCGCCCGGCAACGGCTCCACGCCGCACATGGCGATGGAGCTGTTCGCCAAGGCCGCGGGCGTGGACCTGCAGCACGTACCCTACAAGGGCGGCGCGCAGGCGGTCACCGACGCCATCGGCGGCCAGATACCGCTGGTGGCCATGAATGCGCTCGAAGTGCTGCCCCACGCCAAGAGCGGCAAGCTCAAGGTGCTGGCCGTGCTGAGCGCGCAGCGCAGCAGCATCTTTCCCAATGTGCCGACCATTGCCGAATCCGGTTTTCCGGGTTTCGAGGCCTCGGTCTGGTATGGCCTGGTGGCACCGGCCGCCACGCCCGCGCCGGTGCTCGACCGCCTGCATGCCGAAGTGCAGAAGGCGCTGGCCGGCAGCGAGATGCGCCAGCGCATGGCGGCCGTGGGCGGCGAGGTGTCGCCCGGTTCGCGCCAGCAGTTCGCGGCGCTCATCCATGGCGAGCGCCAGCGCTACGCAAAGCTGGTGCGCGAGACCGGTATCAAGCCCGATTGATCCCCCAAGGAGATTCCATGAGCACTTTCACCAAAACCCCCGGCTGGCTGGATTGGTATGCCGGCCCCTCCAAGCCGAAGTTCCAGCTGCCCGCGGGCGCTGTCGATGCCCACTGCCACGTCTTCGGCCCCGGCGATGAATTTCCCTTTGCGCCCGAGCGCAAGTACACGCCCTGCGATGCCAGCAAGCAGCAGCTGTTCGCGCTGCGCGACCACCTGGGCTTTGCGCGCAACGTGATCGTGCAGGCCACCTGCCACGGCGCCGACAACCGCGCCATGGTCGATGCCTGCAAGGCCGCCAACGGCAAGGCGCGCGGCGTGGCCACGGTGCGCCGCAGCGTGAGCGATGAGGAGCTGCAGGAACTGCACGCGGCCGGCGTGCGCGGCGTGCGCTTCAACTTCGTCAAGCGCCTGGTGGACTTCACGCCCAAGGACGAGCTGCTGGAGATCGCAGGCCGCATCGCCAAGCTGGGCTGGCATGTGGTGATCTACTTCGAGGCCGTGGACCTGCCCGAGCTGTGGGACTTCTTCACCAGCCTGCCCACCACCGTGGTCGTGGACCACATGGGCCGGCCCGACGTGAGCAAGCCCGTGGACGGCCCCGAGTTCGAGCTGTTCCTGAAGTTCATGCGCGAGCACCAGAACGTCTGGAGCAAGGTGAGCTGCCCCGAGCGCCTGTCGGTCACCGGCCCCAAGGCGCTGGACGGCGAACAGAACGCCTACCGCGACGTGGTGCCTTTCGCGCGCCGCGTGGTCGAGGAATTCCCCGACCGCGTGCTGTGGGGAACCGACTGGCCGCATCCCAACCTCAAGGACCATATGCCCGACGACGGCCTGCTGGTCGATTTCATCCCGCACATCGCCCCCACGGCCGAGCTGCAGCGCAAGCTGCTGGTGGACAACCCCATGCGCCTGTACTGGCCGGAAGAGGTCTGATCATGGCGCTTGACAAACCCTATCTGGACGTGCCCGGCACCATCATCTTCGATGCCGAGCAGTCGCGCAAAGGCTACTGGCTCAACCAGTTCTGCATGTCGCTGATGAAGGCCGAGAACCGCGAGCGCTTCAAGGCCGACGAGCGTGCCTACCTGGACGAATGGGCCATGACCGAGGAGCAGAAGCAGGCCGTGCTGGCCCGCGACCTCAACTGGTGCATGCGCACGGGCGGCAACATCTACTTCCTGGCCAAGATCGGCGCCACGGATGGCAAAAGCTTCCAGCAGATGGCCGGCTCCATGACGGGCATGACCGAAGAGGAATACCGCAACATGATGGTGGGTGGCGGCCGTTCGGCCGAAGGCAACCGCTACGTGGGCGAAGAGGGCGATGCCCAGGCCCACCGCCAGCCGCAGGGCAAGTCCGGCAGCGCTGAAAAAAACCACAAGGAAGGCAACTGACATGGCGCGCATCACCGCATCCGTCTACACCTCGCATGTGCCCGCCATCGGCGCGGCCATGGACCTGGGCAAGGTTGACGAGCCCTATTGGCAGCCGCTGTTCAAGGGCTTCGAGCACTCGCGCCAATGGCTCAAGGACAACAAGCCCGACGTGATCTTCCTGGTCTACAACGACCACGCCACCGCGTTCAGCCTGGACTTCATCCCGACGTTTGCCATCGGCACGGCCGCTGAATACCAGCCGGCCGACGAAGGCTGGGGCCCGCGCCCCGTGCCCAAGGTGGTCGGTCATCCCGAGCTGGCCAGCCATATCGCCCAGTCCGTGATCCAGCAGGACTTCGACCTGACCATCGTCAACAAGATGGACGTGGACCACGGCCTGACCGTGCCGCTGTCGCTGATGTGCGGCCAGCAGGACGCCAAGACCGGCGCCTGGCCCTGCCCAGTGATCCCGTTCGCCGTGAACGTGGTGCAGTACCCCGTGCCCTCGGGCCAGCGCTGCTTCAACCTGGGCCGGGCCATCCGCCGCGCCGTGGAAAGCTTCGACGAAGACCTGAACGTGCAGATCTGGGGCACGGGCGGCATGAGCCACCAGCTGCAGGGCGCGCGCGCAGGCCTGATCAACAAGGAGTGGGACAACCGCTTCCTGGACCTGCTGATCGAGAACCCTGCAGGTTTGGCCAGGATGCCCCACATCGACTATGTGCGCGAGGCCGGCTCCGAAGGCATCGAGCTGGTGATGTGGCTGATCGCGCGCGGCGCCATGGCCGATGTGGATGGCCCCGCGCCGCTGCCCAAGGTCAACCACCGCTTCTACCATGTGCCCGCGTCCAATACGGCCGTGGGACACCTCATCCTGGAGAACCCCCAATGACCCAAAAGACCATCAAAGTCGCCCTGGCGGGCGCCGGTGCCTTCGGCATCAAGCACCTGGACGGCATCAAGAACATTGACGGCGTGGAAGTCGTCTCGCTGGTCAGCCGCGACCTGGACAAGACCCGCGAGGTGGCCGCCAAGTACGGCATCGCGCATGTGAGCACCGAGCTGGCCGACAGCCTGGCCCTGCCCGAAGTGGATGCCGTCATCCTGTGCACGCCCACGCAGATGCATGCGGCCCAGGCCATCCAGTGCATGAAGGCCGGCAAGCATGTGCAGGTCGAGATCCCGCTGGCCGACAGCCTGAAGGAGGCCGAGGAAGTGGCCGCGCTGCAAAAGCAGACCGGCCTGGTGGCCATGGTGGGCCACACCCGCCGCTTCAACCCCAGCCACCAATGGGTGCACAAGAAGATCGCGGCCGGCGAGTTCAACATCCAGCAGATGGATGTGCAGACCTATTTCTTCCGCCGCAGCAACATGAACGCGCTGGGCCAGCCGCGCAGCTGGACCGACCACCTGCTGTGGCACCATGCCGCCCATACGGTGGACCTGTTCGCCTACCAGGCCGGCAGCCCCATCGTGAAGGCCAACGCCGTGCAGGGCCCCATCCACCCGGAGCTGGGCATTGCCATGGACATGAGCATCCAGCTCAAGGCCGCCAACGGCGCCATCTGCACGCTCAGCCTGTCGTTCAACAACGACGGCCCGCTGGGCACGTTCTTCCGCTACATTGGCGACACCGGTACCTACATCGCCCGCTATGACGACCTCGTCAATGGCAAGGAAGAGAAGATCGACGTGTCCAAGGTCGATGTCTCCATGAACGGCATCGAGCTGCAGGACCGCGAATTCTTCGCCGCCATCCGCGAAGGCCGCGAACCGAACTCCAGCGTGCAACAGGTATTCAACTGCTATAAAGTGCTGCACGATCTGGAGCAACAGCTCCTTGCAGATTGATTTCGCCAACCCGCTGGATAGGCGAACGGCTGCCCGCCCGTTGCCAGCCATGGCGGCGGGCTTTTTTTCAAGAACCGGGGGCCAGCGCACAGCCAGGGCGAGGTCCATCCAGGGAGAAACCATGGACAAGCGCGAGATCGGCCCCTTCACCGTCGCCAATGTAGCCCTGGGCTGCATGAACTTCTGCCATGCCTATGGCCAGCCGGTATCCACCGAGCAGGCCCACGCGGTGCTGCATGCGGCGCTGGACGACGGCGTCACCATGTTCGATACCGCGGCGCTCTACGGCTTTGGCGCCAGCGAATCGCTGGTGGGGCCGGTGCTCAAGCCGCACCGCAACCACATCACGCTGGCCAGCAAGGGCGGCATGGCCGGCGTGCGTGGCGACGACGGCGTGGTGCGCCGCGTGATCGACGGCCACCCCAAGGCGGTGCGGCGCAACTGCGAAGACAGTCTGCAGCGCCTCTCCACCGACGTGATCGACCTGTACTACCTGCACCGCTGGGACCCGCGCGTGCCCATCGAGGAATCGGTCGGCGAGATGGCGCGGCTCAAGGACGAAGGCAAGATCCGCGCGCTGGGCCTGTCCGAGGTGGGGGCGGCGCAGTTGCGGCGCGCGCATCGCGAGCACCCGATAGCCGCGCTGCAAAGCGAGTATTCGCTGTGGTCGCGCAATGCCGAGCTGGGCACCCTGGCGGCCTGCAAGGAGCTGGGCATTGCCTATGTGGCCTTCAGCCCCATGGGCCGGGCCTTCCTCAGCGGCAAGCTGCAGGAGGTGGCGAGCCTCGCGCCCGGCGACATCCGCGGCGCCATGCCGCGCTTTGCGCCCGAGGCCTATGCGAAGAACCTGCAGCTGCTCGCGCCCATGCGGGCCATCGCCGAGCGGGCCGGCTGCAGCCTGGCCGAGCTGGCCATCGCCTGGGTGGTGAACCAGGGCGGGCACGTGGTGGCGCTGCCGGGCACCACCAGCGTGGAGCACCTGCGCGAAAACCTGCGCGGCGGCGCCATGCGGCTCGATGCGGCCGTGCTGGCCGAGCTGGACGGGCTGTTCCAGCCCGAGCGCATCGCGGGCGACCGCTACACGCCGGCGGCGCAGCGCGAGGTGGATACCGAGAAGTACCCGTTCGAGACGGTCTGAGCCCCGCCGCATGAAAAGTCAACCGAAAAACAATAATCTTTACAGGACATTCACGATGTAATTGCAAACCACTATCATTCGCATCTTGTTTTGTATATGTGAAATTCAACAAGATGTTCAAGGTTTCGATGTTTCGCCCGCTCCCCGTTTGCGCCGCGCTGGCCTGCACAGGCATGGCCCAGGCCCAGGCGGCGGATTCCAGCTCCGACACCACGCTGTCCACGGTCGTGGTGACCGCCTCCGGCACGGCGGTCGATATCAAGGAGGCGCCCGCGAGCATCAGCGTCATCACCCGCGAGGACATCGAGCGCAAGCCGGTCACCAGCATCGGCGAGCTGCTGTCCACGATACCGGGCGTGACCGGCGGCCTGTCCGGCACCGGGGCGCAGTCCAAGATCAAGCTGCGCGGCCTGCCCGAGAAGTACACCCTGATCCTCGTCGACGGCAAGCGCCAGGGCAACTCCGCGGGCGTGAACTACCGCGACGACCTGGGCCAGCAGGACCTGGACTGGATCTCGCCCGAGATGATCGAGCGCATCGAGGTCGTGCGCGGCCCCATGTCCTCGCTGTACGGCTCGGACGCGATGGGCGGCGTGATCAACATCATCACCCGCAAGATCGGCAAGCGCTGGAGCGGCTCGAGCAGCCTGAACTACAGCAAGCCCTCGGACAGCGAGCGCGGCGAAACGCGCCAGCTGGGCTTCAACCTCAGCGGCCCGCTGTCCGAGAACTTGGGGCTGCGCATCGGCGGCAACTACACCGACCGCGCCGCCGACGAGGGCACGGGCGGCTATCCGGGCAGCTACCTGTCCACCGCGGGCTCGCGCAAGCAAAACCTCAACGCGCTGCTGAACTGGCAGATCGCGCCCGACCAGGTGATCGGCATCGAGGCGGCGCAGGGCATGCAGCGCGCCACCGGCTCCGAGCTCTCCGTGAACGGGCGTCCCGTGGTGTCGCAATGGGGCCTGAGCAAGCTGCAGCAGACCAAGTTCGGCATCAGCCATGATGGCCGCTGGGGCGACCTCAGCTCCAAGCTCAGCCTGGTGCACAACAAGTACGAGGACAAGGGCGACACCATCGGCAACAACTCCGCGGAAACCACGCTGGACGGCCGCATCGACAAGCCCCTGAAACTGTGGGGCCTGGACCAGGCCCTGACCCTGGGCATGCAGTGGAAGCGCGAGTCGCTGGACAACCGCGACACCATCGGCCAGGCGCCGGTCGACTACGCGGGCCACGAGGTCTCGGGCTCGAAGCTGAGCGCCACGACCTGGGCGCTGTTTGGCGAAGACCAGCTCTTCCTGCGCGAGAACCTGGCCCTGACCCTGGGCCTGCGCATGGATCACCACCAGAAATACGGCGCCAACTGGAGCCCGCGGGCCTACCTGGTCTACCACCCGGCCTCGGAGTGGACCATGCGCGGCGGCATCTCGCGGGGCTTTCGCGCGCCCAGCCTCAAGGAGAACTCGGCCGCCGCCGCCACCCAGTCCGGCGGCAACGGCTGCCGCGGCCTGGCCGGCATGGGCTGGAGCAGCACCAGCGTCAACGCGGACGGTACGCGCGGCTGCTACATGGCCGGCAACCCTGACCTCGAGCCCGAGACCAGCACCAACTACGAGTTCGGCACCAGCTGGGACCGCGCCGGCTGGTCCGTGGGCGCCACCTACTTCCACACCAATTTCAAGAACAAGATCGACTACCAGCCGCTGGGCTTTCACAACGGCTTCTGGTGGACGCGCATGGCCAATGCGCAGCGCGCCCGCACGCGCGGCCTGGAAGGCTTTGTCAACGTGCCGCTGGCCCCGGGCCTGAGCTGGAACACCAACATCACCAAGATGTTCGAGTCCAAGAACCTGACCACCGGCGCCTCCCTGCTGGCCGTGCCCGAGCTGTCGGTCTACTCCGCGCTGCAGTGGCAGATCCGCTCCGGCTGGGCGGCCATGTTCAGCGCCCGCCACGTTGGCAAGGAAGTCGTGGCCAGTGGTGCCTCGGCCACCACCTTCGCCAAGGCCTACACCACCTATGACGTATCCATGAACTACAACCTGAGCGACGCGCTCACCCTGCGCGCCGGCATCGTCAACCTGACCAACAAGCAGACCCGGGCCATCGGCGCCAACTACGATAACGGCGGCCGTACCTACTTCGCGGGGATGACGGCGCGGTTCTGATCGCTTGGCGCCTGCCTTGCTGGCCAGGCGCCGGGCTGCGCATCAATCCAGCGAAATGCCCGCCTGCCGGATCACGTCGCCAAAGCGCTTGCTCTCGTCGGCCATGAACTGCTTGAACTCGGCGGGCGTGGGGGTGTAGCGCTCGTAGCCGAAGGCGGCGAACTTCTCGTCCACGTCCTTGCCCTGCAGGGCCTGGCGCACATCGGTGCGGATCTTCTCCTGCACCGCCGGCGGCGTGCCGGGGCGCACCGCCAGCGCGTTCCAGCCGGTGACGGCATAGCCCGCCGGGCCGCCGGATTCGGATACCGTGGGCACGTTCTCGAGGCCGGCGATGCGCTGCGGCGCGGCCACCGCCAGAAAGCGCAGCTTGCCGGCGCGCATCAGCGGGCCGGCGGTGCCCAGCGAGCCCAGCGCAAAGCCGAGCTGGCCGGTGGCCACGCCCTGGTAGAGCTGGCTGGTTTCCTTGTAGATCACATGCTCCATCTTCGTGCCGGTCATGCCTTCGAGCAGCGCGGAGCCCAGGTGCACCGGATTGCCCACCGACCAGGAGCCATAGTTGAGCTGGCCGGGGCGGGCCTTGGCGTCGGCGATCAGCTCGGCCATGCTCTTGTAGGGGCTGTTCACCGGCACGCAGACGAAGAAGTAGTTGCGAAACAGCGGCAGCAGGATCTCGAAGTCCTTGTCCAGCTGGTAGGGCAGCTTCTTGAACAGGTGGGGATAGGCGGCGATGTGCACATTGTCCAGCTGGATCATGTCGGTGCCGTCGGCGGCGCCGCGCTTGAAGGCATCGATGGCGATGAAGCCGTTGCCGCCGGGGCGGTTTTCCACCACCACCGGCTGGCCCCAGGCGCGGCTGAGCTTGTCGGCCACCAGGCGCGAGAGCCCGTCGGGGCCGCCGCCGACCGGAAACGGATTGATGATGCGCGATGGCTTGGTGGGCCAACGGGCGTCGCCGCCCTGGGCCAGGGCCGGCAAGGCCGCCATGGCGCCCAGGCTGCCCAGGGCCTGGACTGCGCGGCGGCGGCTCAAGGGGGCGCGATCGTGCTGCATGTTTTTGTCTCCTTGGAATGGCTGCATTGTCAACAGGCCGGTGCAAACCACCTATGCGGTATTGGAGCTATCAGCTATAGCAAAATGGCATAAGAATACAGAAACCCATTTCAGACGAGGCGCGCCTGCATCGATGAACCTGCAGCAGATTGAAACCTTTGTGCATGTGGCCGAGACCGGCAGCTTCAGCAAGGCCGCGGTGCTGCTCGATACCGCGCAGCCCGCGCTGAGCCGGCAGGTGCGCGCGCTGGAGACCGAGCTGCGCGAGACGCTGCTGATCCGCACCGGCCGCGGCGTGACGTTGACCGACGCCGGCCGCCGCCTGCTCGAGCATGGCCATGCGATCATGCAGCGCGTGGCGCTGGCCCGGGAAGACCTGGGTGCCCAGCGCGGCGAACCGGTGGGCCGCATCGTGGTGGGCCTGCCGCCCAGCCTGGCGCGGCGGCTGACCCTGCCGCTGATCGACGTCTTCAGCCGCGAGATGCCCAAGGCGCGGCTGGCGCTGGTCGAGGGCTTCTCGATGAACATCGCCGAATGGCTGACCACCGGCCGCATGGACCTGGGCTTGGTCTATTCGCCCGAGCCGCAGCCGCACATCGAGATCACGCCGGTGCTCGAAGAGCGCTTGTGCCTGGTGGGGCCGCAGGGCGAGCTGGGCGGGCGCGCCTCGGTGCGCTTCGAGGAGCTGTCCGGCTTTCCGCTGATCATGCCGCAGCACGGGCAGATCTTCCGCAAGCTGATGGAGGCCCAGGCCACGCTGTCGCAGGTCAAGCTGCGCGTGGTGTGGGAGGTGTCGAGCGTGCCCGTCATCCTCGACCTGGTGCGCGGCGGCTACGGCTATGCCGCCCTCACCCGCAGTGCGCTCAGCAACCACGGCGCCCATGCGGGCCTGGCGGTGACGCCCATCGAAGCGCCGCATGTCGCCATCACGCTATGCCTGGCGCAGTCGGCCAAGCGCAAGGCCACGCCGCTGATCCAGCGTACCTCCGAGGTGCTGCGGCAGCTCAGCCTGCAGGTCTAGGCAACTTCGTCTAAAGCAGCGGGCGCAGTTCGCGCGCCGCCTCCTGCAGCAGCGGCAGCAGCTGCGCCACCATGGTGGCCGGCGCCATGCGCTGCGGCGAGGTCACCAGGTTGAGCGCGGCCACGGTCCGCCCGGCCATGTCGCGCAGCGGCACTGCCAGCGCCTGCACGCCCAGCTCATGTTCTTCCAGGGCCACGCAGTAGTCCTGCTGGCGCACCTGCTGCAGCAGGGTGCGCAGCGCCGCGGCATCGGTGGCGGTGTGCGCCGTCAGGCGCGGCAGCTCGCGCTCGGCCAGCCAGCGCTCCAGCTCGGCCTGGGGCAGCGCCGCCAGCAGCACGCGGCCGGTGGAGGTGGCATGGGCCGGCAGGCGGCTGCCCAGGTGCAGGCCGTGGGCCAGCACGCGCTGGCCGCTTTCGTGCACCGCGCTGCGCGCCACGATCACCACCTCGCCGCCATCGCGCACCACGCACGAGTACGACAGCCCCGTCTGCGCCGCCAGCCGGTGCAGCTCGGGCTGCACCAGCCGCGGCAGGCGGGCCGATGCCAGGTAGCTGCCCGACAGGCGCAGCACCTTGGAGGCCAGCCAGAACTGGCGCCCGTCGGTCTCCAGGTAGCCCAGGTGGGTCAGCGTCAGCAGATGGCGCCGCGCTGCGGTGCGCGTGATGCCGGCACGCTGCGCCGCCACCGTGGCATTGAGGCGCTGGCGCTCGGTGTCGAAGCTTTCGAGCACGGCCAGGCCCTTGGCCAGCCCGGCGATGAAGTCCTGCGGGGCGATGGGGAAGTCGGGTTGCGGCATGGTGGTGGGGTGGAGTTTTGGGCGATTGTCGCGCACATTGCGCGGTGATCGCGCAAATCACGCGCCAGCCCATCGCCTTGCCGGGGGGGCTTGCATAAGCTCGGAGGCATTACTAACCAGGAGACGAGCACCATGCGAACCCAAGTCGCCATCATCGGCGCCGGCCCGGCGGGCCTGCTGCTCGGCCAGCTGCTGTACAAGGCCGGCATCGACAACATCATCCTCGAACAGCGCAGCGCCGACTATGTGCTCGGCCGCATCCGCGCCGGCGTGCTGGAGCAGGTGACGGTGGATCTGCTCGAACAGGCGGGAGGCGCCCGGCGCATGCATGCCGAGGGCCTGCCGCACGAAGGCATCGAGCTGCTGTTCGGCGGCCGGCGCCATCGCATCGACCTGCATGGCCTGACCGGCGGCAAGCGCGTGATGGTCTACGGCCAGACCGAGGTCACGCGCGACCTGATGGAGGTGCGCGCCACCGAGGGCTTGACGACGATCTACGAGGCCAGCCAGGTGCAGCCGCTGGACTTCGATGGCTCCCGCCCCCGGGTGCGCTACGAGAAGGACGGCCAGGTGCATGAGATCGAATGCGACTTCATCGCCGGCTGCGACGGCTTTCATGGCGTGTGCCGCGCCAGCGTGCCGGCCGGGCGCATCCAGACCTTCGAGAAGGTCTACCCCTTTGGCTGGCTGGGCCTGCTGGCCGATACGCCGCCGGTGTCCGACGAGCTGATTTATGCCCACACCGAGCGCGGCTTCGCGCTGTGCAGCCAGCGAAGCGCCGCGCGCAGCCGCTACTACCTGCAGGTGCCGCTGACCGAGAAGGCCGAGAACTGGAGCGACGAGGCCTTCTGGCAGGAGCTGCGGCTGCGCCTGGACCCCGAGGCGCGCGAGCGGCTGGTGACCGGCCCGTCGCTGGAGAAAAGCATTGCCCCATTGCGCAGCTTCGTGACCGAGCCGATGCGCTTTGGCCGGCTGTTCCTGGCGGGCGACGCGGCCCACATCGTGCCGCCCACCGGCGCCAAGGGCTTGAACCTGGCCGCCTCGGACGTGGGCTTCCTGGCCCAGGCGCTGGCGCAGCACTATGGCGAGCGCAGCGATGCGGGCATCGACGGCTATTCCAGCCGCTGCCTGGCCCGCATCTGGAAGGCCGAGCGCTTCTCGTGGTGGATGACCTCGCTGATGCACCGCTTTCCCGAGGCCGGCGCGTTCGACGCCCGGGTGCAGCAGGCCGAGCTGGACTACATCGTCCACTCCCCCGCCGCCTCCGCGGCGCTGGCCGAGAACTATGTGGGCCTGCCGCTGGCGTGAGCCGCCGCCGCCTTGCGGCAGCAGTCGATGAAGGCCTGCAGCTCGGGCGACGGCACGGTCGTGGCGCGCGTGGCGATGCCGATCCTGCGGGTGGAGCCCGGCAACCCGTCCAGCACGATGCGCAGCGCGCCGCCATGCCTTTCCAGCAGTGCATCGCCGCGCGATGCCAAGGCCAGCAGGCCGGTCTGCAGCGCCAGGGCCTGCGTCATGATGGGGCTGCCGGCGCACAGCCGGTCGCTCGGCGCGGGCAGGCCGCTGGCGGCAAAGATGCCGCGCCAGATGCGATCGGCCGGCGTGTGCGGCAGCGGCGCCACCCAGGGCCAGCGCAGCAGGTCCGCAGGCTGCAGCCCGGGGAACTGGAAGCAGGGGTGGTCGCGGTGCGCCACGATGACCAGGTCGTCCTCGAACAGCGCATGCTGCTGCACTTCGGCGGACGGCGGCTCCTGGCGCAGCGCGCCGACGATGGCGTCGATGTCGGCGCTCAGCAGCTGGCGCATCAGGTTTTCGTAGGCGCCATCGACGATCTTCACCTGCACCTCGGGGTATTGCCGCATCAGCAGCTGCAGCGCCCGCGGCAGAAAAATGGGCGCGGACAGCGGCAGCACGCCCACGGTGACATGGCCGCGCGTCTGGCCCAGCCAGGCGGCCATGTCGCCGGCCATGCCGCGCAGCTCGGCCACGGCCTGCTTGACGCGCAGCAGCAGCGCCTCGCCCGGCGGCGTCAGCCGCGTGCCCGAGGGCTGCTTGTAGAACAGGCCGATCTCCAGCAGCTGCTCCAGCTCCTGCAGCGCGGCATAGACGGCCGGCTGCGAGACGCCCAGCTGCGCCGCGGCCCGCGACTCGCTGCCGCAAGCCGCCACGGCGATGAGCGCGCGGATCTGGCTGGCGGTGACGGCATGGGCGAAGCGTGGTGCGGCATGGGGGCGGGCGCGCAGGCTGGCGCCCTGGGCCATGGCTTCGCGCGCGCCGGTTTCCAGGCGCTCCAGCAGCACGCCGGCGCGCCGCGCCAGCTGCTGTCCCTGGGCCGTGGGCCGCATGCCCCGGGTCGTGCGGATGAACAGCGGCTGGCCGCAGGCCTGCTCCAGCCGGTGGATGGAGCGGGTGATGGCCGGCTGCGACAGGTGAACCGCCTGCGCCGCGGCCACGGTCGAGCCGTATGCGGCAACGGCCTGCAGCGCGCGCAAGGCGCGCAGATGGGGCAGCAGTGCGGATTCGGTCTGGGCGGGCATGGCGGGGGCGAAAAACGCAGGCAGGTGCCGGCATGGTACAAGCAATTTGCATAGCTTTGCAGCCTTTTTCATCGCTGGCTGCCCCAAGATGAAAAGCGCCCCTCTCGGAGGGGCGGCGACCACACGCAGTGGGGAGCGTGGGGAGCTATTTTTCATTGCGCTGCTGCCGACAATCGCCCAAGGCGGCGACCGGGCGCGGCCGAGAACCAGGGAGATGCGGGAATGAACGAGCAAGCAATGTGGATGGAGAAACTGGCCTGCCGCGAAGTGGTCGAGCGCAGTGTGCGGCATGTCGATGCTGGCGATGCCGCTGCGTTTGCCGCGCTGTTTGCCGAGGATGGGGCGCTGCTGCGCCCTGGCAGTGCGGTGCTGCAGGGGCGCGAGGCCATCCGCCGCAGCTATGCGGCGCGGCCAGCGGACCGGATGACGCGCCACCTGGTGGCCAATACCGTGGTGGATATCCGCGCGGACGGGCTGGCGCGCGCCTGCAGCTATGTGCTGCTGTGGTCTGGCAGCGCCGAGGCGCCGCCGGGGGCCTTCGGCAGGCCCGCGCATGCCCGCCAGGTCGTTGGCGAGTTCGACGACCTGCTGCGCCGGCAGGCCGATGGCGCATGGCGCATACAGCGTCGCGAGGCGCGCTTCGTGTTGTACGCCGAATGAGATAGGTATAAGAAAAACGCATTGCCATGGAGCACTATTGATTGGCGCGCCGGCAGCGCCCTGCGGATACTGGCCGTCATCAAAGCACCCAGCCGCGCAGGATGGCGGCAAGGGGCTGGAGACAACCTGTTCTTGACGAGGACTTGTATGACGGATATCCGCGGCCGGCTCGACCAAGCGCCGATGACTTCTTTCCAATGGATGGCGGTGGCCATCTGCACCATGCTCATCATGCTCGACGGCTTTGACGTGCTGGTGATGGCCTTCACCGCCGCGTCGGTCTCGGCCGAGTGGGCGCTCAGCGGCAAGCAGCTGGGGCTGCTGTTCAGCGCCGGGCTGTTCGGCATGGCGGCCGGCTCGCTGCTGCTGGCGCCGCTGGGCGACCGCATCGGCCGGCAGCCGATCACATTGCTGTGCCTGGCGGTGGTCACTATCGGCATGCTGGCATCGGCGGCTGCCCAGGCGCATTGGCAGCTTGCGCTGCTGCGCGGGCTGACCGGCGTGGGCATCGGCGGCATGCTTGCCAGCGTGGGCGTGATCGCCTCCGAATACGCATCGGGCAAATGGCGCAGCAGCTGCGTGGCGCTGCAGGCCACGGGCTATCCCATCGGGGCGACCCTGGGCGGGCTGGCCGCCGCCTGGCTGCTGGAGCACCATGGCTGGCGCATGGTGTTCGTGTTCGGCGCAGCCATGTCGGCGCTGATGATCCCGGTGGTGCTGTGGCGCCTGCCCGAATCGGTGGACTTCCTGATCGAGCGCCGTCCCGCGGGGGCATTGGGCAAGCTCAACCGCTTGCTGGAGCGCATGGGGCAGCCGCGGCTGGCGCAGCTGCCCGAGGCCGAGCGCGCGCAGGCGGCGGGCGGGCGCGGCAACACGGTCGCCGCGCTGCTGCGCGGCCCGCTGGCCATGAAGACCCTCATGGTCTGGGGCAGCTTCTTCCTCCTGATGCTGAGCTTTTATTTCACGATGAGCTGGACGCCGAAGCTGCTGGTGGCGGTGGGCCTGTCGGCCAGCCAGGGCGTGAGCGGCGGGGTACTGCTGAACCTGGGCGGCATCGTCGGCGGCAGCCTTTTCGGCGTGCTGGCGGTACGCATGCGCCTGGCCTGGCTGGCCGCGGCCAGCCTTCTGGTGGCGAGCATGGCCACGCTGGCATTCGCGCTCGCCTCGGCCGGCCTGGGGCTGGCGTTCGGCATCGCATTCCTGGTGGTGATGGGGCTGTTCCAGCAGGCCTCGATGTGCGGCCTGTACGCGCTGGTACCCGCCACCTATTCGCCCGCGGTGCGCGTGACCGGCATGGGCTGGGCCATAGGCATCGGCCGGGCAGGCGCCATCGTGTCGCCGATGGCGGCGGGCCTGCTGCTGGACGGCGGCTGGCAGCCCCTGGCGCTGTACTACCTGTTTGCACTGCCGTTGGCGTTGGCCGCCGTGGCGGTGCTGGCTTGCGGCGCCGGGCGCGATCTGCACGGCATGCCGCCGCAGTCGGCCGGCGCGCATTGAGCTCCCCTTTTTCCCTTTCCCGCAACCGCATGAGAAGGCAGCCGCCATGGCCTTGCACAAACCTTATCTCGACATCCCCGGAACGACCGTGTTCGATGCGCAGCAGTCGCGCAAGGGGTATTGGCTCAACCAGTTCTGCATGAGCCTGATGCAGCCGGACAACCGGGTCCGCTTCAAGGCCGACGAGCGCGCCTACCTGGCCGAATGGCCGATGTCGCCCGAGCAGCGGCAGGCCGTGCTCGAGCGCGATCTCAATCGCTGCATCGCGCTGGGCGGGAACATCTACTTCCTGGTCAAGATCGGCGCGACGGACGGTGTCAGCGTGCTGCAGATGGTCTCGACGATGAGCGGCATGAGCGAAGCGGCCTACCGCGACATGATGCTGGCGGGCGGCCGCTCGCCCGACGGCAATCGCTATCTGCACGAACGCCAGGGCAGGGGGGCCTGACGCGATGAGCAGGCAAACCACCCTGGTTCTGCTGCCCGGGCTGCTGTGCGACGAGGCGGTCTGGCGCGCGCAGTGCGCGGCGCTGGACGATGCCGCATGCGTCGTGCCCGGCTACGGCCTGGCCGACTCCATCGGCGCCATGGCCACTGCGGTGCTCGCGAGCGTGGCTGCGCCGCGCTTTGCGCTGGCGGGCCATTCGATGGGGGGGCGCGTGGCGCTGGAGATCGCGCGGCTGGCGCCCGGGCGTGTCGAACGCCTTGCCCTGTTGGATACGGGGATCGCGCCCATTGCGGCTGGCGCCGCGGGCGCGCATGAAATCGCCGGGCGCATGGCCTTGCTGCAGACGGCGCGCACCCAGGGCATGCGTGCCATGGGCGAGCGCTGGGCGCGCGGCATGGTGCATCCGGACCATGTGGACACCCCGGTGTTTGGCGAGATCCTGGCCATGATCGAGCGCAGCACACCCGATGAATTCGCCGCCCAGCTGCAGGCCTTGATCCACCGGCCGGATGCGCGCGGCGTGCTGCCTGGCCTGCGCTGCCCGACGCTGTTGCTGTGCGGCCGGCAGGATGCCTGGAGCCCGCTGGAGCGCCATGAGGGCATGCGCAGCCTGTGCCCGGCGGCGCGCCTGGTGGTGGTGGAGCACAGCGGCCACATGACGACGATGGAGCAGCCCCAGGCGGTGTCGCACGCGCTGCGGGCATGGATGAATCGCTGACAGGACAAGGAGGCAGACGGCATGACAACCACCAAGACCACCACCACCAGGACCCAGGTGGCCATCATCGGCGGCGGCCCGGCCGGGCTGCTGCTCTTGCACATCCTGCGCCTGCAGGGCATCTCCAGCATCGTGCTGGAGCGCCAAAGCCGCGGCTATGTGCTGCAGCGCATCCGCGCCGGGGTGCTGGAGCACGGCACGGTGCAGCTGCTGCGCGACGTGGGCCTGGGCGAGCGCATGGACCGCGAGGGGCTGGCGCATGACGGCACGCTGATGGTGTGGCAGGACGAGGGCTCGGTGCTGATCGATGCCGCCCGGTATGCGGGCCGCCCCATGATGGCCTATGGGCAGACGGCGATCACCGAAGACCTGTATGCCGCGCATGACCGCGCGGGCATCGAGATCCTGGACGAGGCCGCCGATGTGGCCTTGCACGAACTGACGGGCGAGCATCCCTGGGTGAGCTACAGCCGGCATGGCGAAGCGGGCCGCATCGACTGCGATTTCATCGCCGCCTGCGACGGCTTCCACGGCGTGGGCCGCCAGTCGATTCCCGCCAGCGTGCTGCGCACCTACGAACAGGTCTACCCCTTTGGCTGGCTGGGCATCATGTCGCGCACGCCGCCGATGCCGGAGCTGATCTATGCCCGGCACGAGCGCGGCTTCGCGCTGGCATCGCAGCGCAGCCCGATGCTCAGCCGCTACTACATCCAGTGCGACATGGATGCGGACATCAACGACTGGCCGGACGAGCGGTTCTGGGACGAGTTCCGCGCCCGGCTGCCCGCCGAGCTGGCGCAGACCCTGGTCACCGGCCCGAGCATAGAGAAGTCCATCGCCCCGCTGCGCAGCTTCGTGGCCGAGCCGATGCGCCATGGCCGCCTGTTCCTGGCGGGCGATGCGGCCCACATCGTGCCGCCCACCGGGGCCAAGGGGCTGAACCTGGCCGTGTCGGATGTGCACTACCTCTCGCGGGCGCTCGATGCGCACTACCGCCTGCGGCAGGACGCGCTGCTGGATGGCTACTCGGCGACCGCCCTGCAGCGCGTGTGGTCGGCCGAGCGCCTGTCGTGGTGGCTGACCAAGCTGCTGCACGTCTTTCCACAGGACTCGGGCTTCGACAGGAAGGTGCGCCTCAACGAGTTCCAGCATTTGCGCCGCTGCGAGCGCGCGCTGGCAAGCCTGGCCGAGCAGTATGCCGGCCTGCCGTTGTGAACCGGGAGCCCGCCCCATGGCACGCATTACCGCATCCGTCTACACCTCCCATGTACCCGCCATCGGCGCGGCCATGGATTTGCGCAAGACGCAGGAGCCCTACTGGAAGCCGGTGTTCGATGGCTACGCCTTCTCGCGGCAATGGCTGCGGCGCCAGCGCCCGGACGTGGTGCTGCTCGTCTACAACGACCACGCCAGTGCCTTCAGCCTTGACCTGATACCAACCTTCGCCCTGGGCACGGCGGCGCAGTATGCGCCCGCCGACGAGGGCTGGGGGCCGCGTCCGGTGCCCATGGTCGCCGGCCACGGCGAGCTGGCGGCGCACATCGCGCACAGCGTGATCCAGGAGGATTTCGATCTCACCATCGCCAACCGGCTGGACGTCGACCATGGGCTGACGGTGCCGCTGTCGCTGATGTGCGGCGAGCACGGCCCGGCCGACGCCTGGCCGTTTGCCGTCATCCCGCTGGCCGTCAACGTGGTGCAGTACCCGGTGCCTTCGGGCCAGCGCTGCTGGCGGCTGGGGCAGGCCATCCGCCGCGCGGTCGAGAGCTACGACGAGGACCTGAACGTCCAGGTCTGGGGCACCGGCGGCATGAGCCACCAGCTGCAGGGCGGCCGCGCCGGCCTGATCAATACCCCGTGGGACCAGTGCTTCATGGACCGCCTGATCGCCGCGCCGGCCGAGCTGGCCCAGCTGGCGCATGCCGAATACCTGCGCGAGGCGGGCAGCGAAGGCATCGAGCTGGTCATGTGGCTGGTGGCGCGCGGCGCGATGGCCGACGCGGCCGCGGGCGCCGCGCCGCGGGTGGCGCACCGCTTCTACCACGTGCCCGCATCCAACACCGCCGTCGGCCACCTGATTCTCGAAGACCGCTGAGCGCGGCGCGGCACCCGCCATCAACCAAGGAGACAGACATGAAACCGCAACCCGCAGGGGGCAAGCCTGCCCTCGCCCTCGCCTTGCTGTGCGCCGCTGGCGGCGCACCGGCCCAGCCCGCATCCGCGCAGCTGCAAATCTACGGCGTGCTGGATACCGCGGTCGAGTTCCTGACCCATGTGGGCCCCGGCCGCTCCAGCCTGACCAGGGCGCCCGCGCTGACCGGCAGCGTGCCTTCGCGCCTGGGGTTTCGCGGCCGCGAGGACCTGGGCGGCGGCCTCGGCGCGGGCTTCACGCTGGAGATGGGCGTTGGCGCCGACTCGGGCGTGATGAACCAGGGCGGGCGGGCGTTCGGGCGCCAGTCCTTCGCCAGCCTCGATGGCGCATGGGGCGCGCTCGGGCTCGGGCGCCAGTACACCATGCTGTTCTGGTCGATGGCGCAGGCCGATGTCCTCGGCCCGAACATGTTCGGGCTCGGCAGTCTCGACAGCTACTTTCCCAATGCGCGTGCGGACAATGCGCTGTCCTACCAGGGCCGCTTCGCCGGCTGGACCGTGGGGGCCACCTACAGCTTTGGCCGCGATGCCGTCAACGCCGGCCCCAGCCCCTCGGGCACGAACTGCGCCGGCGAAAGCGCAGGCGGCAAGAGCGCGTGCCGCGAATGGTCGGCCATGCTCAAGTACGACGCCGCTGCCTGGGGCGTGGCGCTGGCGCACGATGCGCTGCGCGGCGGCCCGGGCGCCTTTGCCGGCCTGAGCGACAGCGGCAGGAGCGACCGGCGCAGCATGCTGAACGGCTATGCCCGGCTTGCCGGGGCCAGGCTGGGCGCGGGCTACATGCGCCGCGACAACGGCGGCTATGCGGCCTCGCCGCGCAGCGACCTGTGGTTCGTGGGTGCCACCTACCCCACGGGTCCCTGGGTCTTCGATGTGCAGTACAGCCAGCTCAAGCACCGGGGCAGCCCGGACCGGGGCCAGCTGCTGGCGCTGCGCGGCAGCTACAGCCTCTCCAGGCGCACCGCGGTCCATGCCTCGCTGGGCTATATGCGCAACAGCGGCAATGCAAGCTTCAGCGTGAGCAATGCCCAGGCCGGGGGGCTGCCTGCAGCCGGGGTCAACCAGGCCGGCCTGGGCGTGGGGCTGCGCCATGCCTTTTGAGCGGCGGCGCCGGACCATGCTGGCGCGAAGGCGCCGACTGGGGTACACTTTGCAACTTCTGGCGCCGATTTGCCGTAGCTTGCGGGCGCTTTATAAATCCAGCTAAAGACCCGCCCGACGAATCGACACCATCGACCCGGCCCGTTTTTAGCGTTGCCGGGTTTTTTTATGTCATTCATCGCGACACCCCAGTCCATGCATTTCGAGGAGGCGCTGGCGCTGGCCAGCGGCGCCTCCATCCGTGGCTACGACCTCGCCTTCGAAACCTATGGCCAGCTCAATGCCGACCGCTCGAACGCGGTGCTGGTCTGCCATGCGCTCAACGCCTCGCACCACGTGGCCGGGGTCTACGAGGGCCAGCCCAAGAGCGAAGGCTGGTGGGACAACATGATCGGCCCGGGCAAGCCGGTGGACACGAACAAGTTCTTCGTCATCGGCGTCAACAACCTGGGCTCGTGCTTCGGCTCCACCGGCCCCATGCATGTGAACCCCGACTCCGGCCAGGTCTATGGCGCGGATTTCCCGGTGGTGACGGTGGAGGACTGGGTCCAGGCCCAGGCGCGGCTGCTCGACCGGCTGGGCATCGAGCGCCTGGCCGCCGTGCTGGGCGGCAGCCTCGGCGGCATGCAGGCGCTGTCGTGGTCGCTGCAGTACCCCGAGCGCATGCGCCATGCCGTGGTGGTGGCCAGCGCGCCCTGCCTGTCGGCCGAGAACATCGCCTTCAACGAGGTGGCGCGGCGCGCCATCGTCACCGACCCGGACTTCCATGCCGGCCACTTCTACCGCCATGGCGTGGTGCCCAAGCGCGGGCTGCGCATCGCGCGCATGATCGGCCACATCACCTACCTCTCCGACGACGTGATGAACGAGAAGTTCGGCCGCCAGCTGCGCGAAGGGCTGGAGCTGAAATACAGCACGCAGGACGTGGAGTTCCAGATCGAAAGCTACCTGCGCTACCAGGGCGACAAGTTCAGCGACTATTTCGACGCCAACACCTACCTGCTCATCACCCGCGCGCTGGATTATTTCGACCCCGCCAAGCGCTTTGGCGGCGATCTCACGCAGGCGCTGGCCGGCGCGCAGGCGAAATTCCTGCTGGTGAGCTTCACCACCGACTGGCGCTTTTCGCCGGCGCGCAGCCGCGAGATCGTCAAGGCGCTGCTCGACAACCGTCGCACCATCAGCTACGCCGAGATCGCCGCGCCGCACGGTCACGACGCATTCTTGCTCGATGACCCGCGCTACATGGGCGTGATGCGCTCCTACTTCGAGAACATTGCAGCAGATATTGCCAAGGAGCCCGCATGACCGAGAAAGCCACCCTGCGCGCGATTGCGCAACTCGTGCCCCAGGGCGCGCGCGTGCTCGACCTGGGCTGCGGCGACGGCAGCCTGCTGGCCTATTTGCAGGCCGAGCGCGGCTGCACCGGCTACGGCATCGAGTACAACGACGACAACGTGCTCGCCTGCGTGCGCCGCGGCGTCAACGTGCTGCAGCTCAACCTCGAAGACGGCCTGGCCATCTTCGAGGACAACAGCTTCGACATGGTGCTGCAGATCGACACGCTGCCGCATTTGCGCAACGCCGAGGTGATGCTGCGCGAGACCGCGCGCATCGGCCGCCAGGGGATCGTCGCCTTCCCCAATTTCGCGCACTGGCCCAACCGGCTGTCGGTACTGCTCGGGCGCATGCCCGTCACCCGCCGCCTGCCCTACCAGTGGTACGACACGCCGAACATCCGCGTCGGCACCTTCAAGGACTTCGAGGTGCTGGCGCTGAAGAACCAGCTGCGCATCATCGACGCCTTCGGCCTGCAAAACGGCGCGGTGCAGCGCCTGGCGCCGAACGCGCTGGCCAGCACCGCGGTGTTCCATTTCGAGCATGCCTGAAGCCGGGCGGCTGTCATCAAACCGTCATGCGCCGGGCCGATGATGGCGGGCTGACCGCCCATGAACGATGCTGCCCTTTCCCCAGCGCTTGGCGCCGATGGCGCCGGCCTGATCTGCGGCTGGCGCTTTGCCTGCGATGTGCGCCAGCCCGCGCAGGTCATGGCGGCGGCGTCCGCCGCCGAATGGCTGGCCGCCGGATCGGGCGGGGGCGAGTTTCTCTGGCTGCACTTCAACCTGGCCAACACCCAGTCGCTGCGCTGGCTCAGGCGCCATGCCGCGTTGCCCGACACCTTCTACGACGCGCTGCGCGAGGGGCTGACCTCCACCCGCATCGAGCGCGCCGACGATGCGCTGGTCGCGGTGCTCAACGACGTGAACTTCGAATTCGACTTCGAGTCGGCCGACATCGCCACGCTGTGGATCTGCGTGCACGAGCGCCTCGTGGTCACCGCGCGCACCCGGCCGCTGCGCTCGGCCGATGCGCTGCGCGATGCGGTCGGCCGCGGCGACAACCCCGGCAGCGCCGCGGCGCTGCTGGAGCACCTGATGCGCACGCAGGCCGACGTGCTGGTCAAGGTGGTGCGCGACACCACCGCGCGCGTCGACCAGATCGAAGACGCCATCCTGGCGCGGCGCTACCACCATCCGCGCACCCACCTGGGCCGGCTGCGGCGGTTGCTGGTGCGCCTGCAGCGGCTGCTGGCGCCCGAGCCGGCGGCGCTGTTTCGCCTGCTGCAGCAGCCGCCCGCCTGGATGGCCGAGGACGACCGCCGGGGCCTTGCCGCCGCCAGCGAAGAGTTCTCGCTGATGCTGCGCGACATGCAGATGCTGCAGGACCGCATCAAGCTGCTGCAGGAAGAGGTGGCCGCCGCGGTGAACGAAGACAACAACAACAGCCTGTTCGTGCTCACGGTGGTGACCGTGCTCGCGCTGCCCATCAACATCCTGGCGGGCCTGTTCGGCATGAACGTCGGCGGCATACCGCTGGCCCAGCACGAGCACGGCTTCTGGATCGTGGTGTCGATCGTGCTCGCCTTCACCGTGGTGGCTGCCTGGCTGGCGTTTCGCAAGAAGCGGCATGATGACTGAATTAAGTGCTATATAAATAATAGCATTTAGCGCTTTATACATAAGGCCTTGGGCCGGATTTTGCCTGAAATAACCCGACATCTGTGCATCGGCTTTGGCGCGGCCGCGGCGGCAGCCACCGGGCAATCCCGGACAATCGGCCTATTGATTTCCTGGAGAAACGCCCATGAACGCCCGCCTCGACGCCGCCGTGCTGCAGCAAGGTGAAGCCCTCTCCCATATCAGCCAGCAGTGGGACCGCGACATCGTGCGCCAGCTCACCGACTACATCGCCATCCCGGCCAAGTCGCCCGGCTTCGATGCCGACTGGGCGCAGCACGGCTTCATCGACACCGTGGTGCGCAATGCCGCCGCCTGGGTGGAGGCGCAGAAGGTGCCGGGCCTGACGCTCGAAGTGGTGCGCCTGCCGGGCCGCACGCCGGTGCTGTTCTTCGAGATCGCCGCCACGCAAAGTGCCAGCAGGCAAACCGTGCTGATGTACGGCCACCTCGACAAGCAGCCCGAATTCGCCGGCTGGCGCAGCGACCTCGGCCCCTGGACGCCCAAGTACGAGGACGGCAAGCTCTATGGCCGCGGCGGCGCCGACGACGGCTATGCCACCTATGCCAGCATCGCCGCGGTGCAGGAGCTCAAGCGCCAGAACGTGCCGCATCCGCGCATCGTCGGCCTGATCGAAACCTGCGAGGAAAGCGGCTCGGGCGACCTGCCGGCCTACATCGACGCGCTCAAGGCCCGCATGGGCGACGTGGGCCTGGTGATCTGCCTGGACTCGGGCGCGGGCAACTATGACCAGCTCTGGCTCACCACCAGCCTGCGCGGCATGGTGGCCGGCACGCTCAAGGTCGAGGTGCTGACCGAAGGCGTGCACTCGGGCGATGCCTCGGGCCTGGTGCCCTCGTCGTTCCGCATCATGCGCCAGGTGCTCGACCGGCTCGAGGACAGCGCCACCGGCCGCCTGCTGCCCGCGGGCTTTCACTGCGAGATCCCGGTGGAGCGCATCGAGCAGGCCAGGGCCACCGCCGCCATCCTCGGCGACGAGGTGTACCGGCGCTTTCCGTGGGCGCATTTCGACTGCAACGGCTCCACGCTGTTCGCGCTGCCCACCACCACCGATCCGGCCCAGGCCCTGCTCAAGCGCACCTGGGAGCCCACGCTGTCGGTGACCGGCGCCGACGGCTTTCCGGCCCTGAAGGATGCCGGCAACGTGCTGCGCCCCTACACCGCCTTCAAGCTCAGCCTGCGCCTGCCCCCGCTGGTGGACGCGGTGCAGTGCATGCAGGAGCTCAAGGCCTTGCTCGAAGACAACGCACCCTACCAGGCCAAGGTCACCTGGGAAGGCGCCAGCGGCGCCAACGGCTGGAACGCGCCCGGCACGTCGGACTGGTTCCTGAACGCGCTCAACCAGTCGAGCCGCGCGCATTTCGGCGCCGACTGCGGCTTCATCGGCCAGGGCGGCTCGATCCCGCTGATGGGCATGCTGAGCGAGGGCTTCCCCAAGGCCCAGATGATGGTCTGCGGCGTGCTCGGCCCCAAGAGCAATGCCCACGGCCCCAACGAATTCCTGCACGTGCCCTACGCCAAGAAGCTCACCGCCGCCGTGGCCCAGGTCATCGCCAGCATGCCCGCTGGCGAGGCCGGAGCCGGGGCCTGATGCAGCCGCTGCTGGAGGCGATCGCCCGCATAGGACCCGGCAGCGAAGCGCGGCGCCTGTTTCATGGGCGCGGCGGCCTGCATCCGGGCTGCGAGCACCTGGCGCTTGACGCCTATCCGCCGCTGCTGGTGCTGACCAGCTTTGCGCCGCTCGCCGACGGCGAGCTGGCCGCGGTGGGCGCTGCGCTGGCCGCCCGCTGGCAAGAGGCCGCGCCCGGCCAGCCCTTGATCTGGATCTACCAGTGCCGCCATGGCGCGCAGAGCGAAACCCGGCTGATGCACGGCAGCGTGCCCGAGCCGCACGTGGTGAGCGAAGACGGCCTGCGCTACCAGGTGCATGTGCAGCGCGGCCAGAACCACGGCCTGTTCCTCGACATGGCCGAGGGCCGGCGCTGGGTGCGCCGCCATGTGGCTGCAAATGCCGGCGATGGCCCGTTCAAGGTGCTCAACCTGTTCGCCTACACCTGCGCCTTCTCGGTGGTGGCGCTGGCGGCCGGCGCCACCGAAGTCGTCAACGTGGACATGGCCCGCGGCGCACTCGCCACCGGCCAGGGCAACCACCGGCTCAACGGCCTGGCCGCGGGCGCGGCCTTCTGGGCGCACGACATCTTCAGCAGCTGGGGCAAGATCACCCGCGGCGGCCCGTGGAATCTGGTGGTCGTCGATCCGCCCAGCTACCAGAAAGGCAGCTTCGTCGCCACCAAGGACTACGCCCGGCTGATGCGCCGCCTGCCCGCGCTGCTGGCACCCGGCGGCCATGCGCTGCTGTGCCTGAACGCGCCCGAGCTGCCGCTGGCCTTCCTGCAGGAGCAGATGCGCGAGCTGGCACCCGAGCTGGCCCTGGTGCAGCGCGTGGACAACCCCGCCAGCTTTGCCGACATCTCGCCCGAGCGGGCCTTGAAGGTGCTGGCCTACCGCCGCGAGCGCGAGGCCACGGCCGCCTGACGCCTGGCGCCAGGGCGGGGACTGCGCAGCGGCTGCAGGTCGGCCGCCTCGGCCAGGATCCACTCCATGACCTTGCGCGTCGCATCGCAGGGCTGCGCGGGCTGCTGCGGCACCTGCAGCAGCCAGTGGCTGTAGGGGCTGGCCACGCGGTTGGGCGGCCCCACGGCCGCCAGCCGGCCATCGGCCAGCATCGGCGCCACCAGCTCATAGCGGCCGATGGCGATGCCCTGCCCGGCAATGGCCGCCTGCACCAGCTGGTCGTACTGGTTGAAGTGCAGCATGCCCTTGGGCCGCGCCTCGCGCAGCCCCAGCGCGGCCAGCCAGTCGGCCCAATGCAGCCAGGGGCGGTGCGGCATGTCCAGCTCCAGCAGCACCTGCCCGGCCAGCGCCTCGGGCGAATCCAGCGGGCGGATCTTGAGCGATGGGTGCGCGATGGGCACCAGGGTCTCGCCGAACAGCCGCACCGCGCCCTCGGGCGCATCGCGCTCGGCGCAGTAGCGGATGGCGAGATCGATGCCGCCGCTGCGCTGGCCCGGCAAATCCAGCACCTGGTTGTCGGCCGCCACCCGCAGGTCCAGCCCCGGCCAGCGCTGCTGAAAGCGCCCCAGCCGGGGCAGCAGCCACAGCGAGGTGAAACCAATGCTGGCCGAGAGGGTGACCGGCTGGTGCTCGCGCCGGCTGGCGAGCAGGCCCACCACGTCCTGCAGCTGCCGCACCGCGCTGTCGGCGCTGCGAAACAGCCGCTCGCCCTCGGGCGTGAAGGCGATGGAGCGGTGGCCGCGCACCAGCAACTGCAGGCCCATGGCGTCTTCGAGCGCGCGGATCTGCCGGCTCACCGCGGATTGGGTCACGCACAGCTCGTCGGCCGCCAGCGTGATGCTCATGCGCCGGCCCACCGCGACAAAGCCGCGCACCAGGTCAAGCGAGGGCAGTTGGTGTAATGCTGTTGACATTCCTCAGGCTCATGTGAAGTGCGCAAAAAAGTCGATTGAGCAGGTTCCAGCCTGCGAGTTTAATGTGCTGCAGGCATGCGTAGTGCAATCGAAAGGACTCCATGGGCAATACGGAAAAGAGCTGGCGCCAGCGCTGGCTGCTGGTGGTGGCCGGCGGCCTCATCATGGGCGGCGCGCTGGGCATACGCCATGTGCAAGGCCTGTTCATGCAGCCCGTGATCCTCGACCGCGGCTGGAGCCGCGAGGCCTTCGGTTTTGCGGTGGCGCTGCAGAACCTGGTGTGGGGCCTGGCCCAGCCCTTTACCGGCATGATCGCCGACCGCTTCGGCTCGCTGCGGGTATTGCTGGCCGGCGCGCTGGTGTATGCCGCGGGTCTGGCGTGGATGGCGCTGTCGCCAACGCTGGCGGGCTTCACCTGGGGCAACGGCGTGCTGGTGGGCATGGGCCTGTCGGGCACGGCCTTCGGCGTGGTGTATGGCGCGCTCAGCCGCTTGTTCGCGCCGCCGCAGCGCGCCTGGGCGCTGGGCATGGCGGGCGCCATCGGCGGGCTGGGGCAGTTCGTGATGGTGCCGTCGACCCAGGCCTTGCTCGGTGGCCTGGGCTGGAGCACGGTGGCGCTGGTGCTGGCCGGCTGTATGGCGGGGCTCGCGCCGCTGGCGCTGTGCCTGCGGGGCGAGGCGCAGGCGCCGGCGGCCCATGAAGCGCAGCAATCGCTGGCGCAGGCCATCCGCGAAGCCTTCGCGCACCGCGGGTTCTGGCTGCTGAACCTGGGCTTTCTGGCCTGCGGCTTCCAGCTCGCCTTCATCGGTGCGCACCTGCCCTCGTACCTGCTCGACCAGGGCCTGGGCGCGCGCGAGGCCGGCGCCTGCCTGGCCATCATCGCGCTGGCCAACGTGGCAGGCACCTATCTGTGCAGCCATGCCGGCGAGCTGGCGCGCCGCAAGCATGTGCTGGCGCTGCTCTACCTGGTGCGCGCGCTGGCCATGGCGGTCTTCGTGTGGCTGCCGGTATCCGCCGCCAGCGCCTACGTGTTCTCGTTCGTGATGGGCCTGCTGTGGCTGGGCACCGCGCCGCTCACCAATGCGCTGGTGTCGCAGATCTTCGGCGTGCGCTACATCGCCACGCTGTTCGGCTTTGTCTTCTTCGGCCACCAGCTGGGCGGCTTTCTCGGGGCCTGGCTGGGCGGCGTGGTGTTCGACGCCACGCACTCCTACCAATGGCTGTGGTTCGCCTCGGTGGCGCTGGGGCTGCTGGCCGCCGTGTTGCACTGGCCCATCGACGACCGGCCGCTGCTGCGGCGCCCACTGGCCGCTGGCATGGCATGAAGACCGCTCTGCGCCTTGGCGCCGCGGCGCTGGTGGGGGGCGCCGCGGCCAGCCTGCTGTGGCGGGCGTTCGAGGGCTGGCTGGCGCCGGCGGTGCTGCTTCAGCTGCTGGGCGCGCTGTCGCTGTGCGGTTAGTGCTATGCCGCGCGCTCTTTGCCTGGCGGCAGGTTCTTCTCGTAGCTGGCACGCAGGATGATGCCCGCGTAGTACACATGTTCGCGCATCAGGTCTTCGGCGCGCGCACCGTCGCGCGCGATGATGGCGTTGACGATGCGATGGTGGTCGTCGTGCGAGCGCAGGATGATGCCGTGATCGTCCCAGAGAATGATCCGGTCCGAGGCATAGGGGATGGCCTGGGCCTGCGTCGCGAAGCGCTTGACCCACGGGTTGCCGGCGGCATCCAGGATGCTGTTGTGCAGGGTGATGTTCATCTGCTGGTATGGCATGTGGTCTTCCTGCAGCAACACCCCCTTGCCCAGGATGCGATCCCCTTCGTCCAGGCAATGCTCCAGCACCGCCACCGCAGCGCTGGACAGGCCGCGCAGCGCCGCCTGCCGGCAGGCCAGGCCTTCGAGCGTGGCGCGCACTTCGTAGGCCGCCACGATTTCGCCGATGTCGTAGGCCCGCACCGTGTAGCCGCGCTTGGGCAGGTGCTCCAGCAGGCCTTCGTTGCCCAGCGTCGCCAGGGCGGCGCGCACCGGCGTGCGTGACACCCCCAGCATCTGCGCGAGCGGGATTTCCTCCAGCCGCTCGCCGGGGCCAAACCTGCCATGCAGCACCCAGTTGCGCAACGTGTCTGTCACATGTTGAGATAGTGTCTCCATGCGTCATTGTATACATGGGGCCTGTGTGTGGCGAAAGGCGTGGGCAATGTCTTTGGGTTTTAGGAGCTGATGCCGACTTGGTTTGAGGATTGATAGGGGTAATTACCTATGCTTGAAATTCTTCATGTATACATAATCGCAAAAAATTCAAGCCAACCGTTCTAGCCTCATTGGCAGGCAAGACACGCCACAGGAGACCGCATGTCCAATGTATCCACGCCCGCCGCCGCGCCAGGCGCCCGCATCGCCCTGGTCACGGGTGGTGGTGGTGGCATCGGCGCCACCATTTGCCGGAAACTGGCGCATGCCGGTTATCGCGTGGTGGTATCGGACGTGGATGGCCAGCGCGCCTGGCAGGTGGCGCACGAGCTGGGTGCTCCGCACGCGGCCCATGCCTTCGATGTCAGCGACGAAGGCGCGGTGGCAATCGCCTTTGGCCAGATCGAGCAGGCCCATGGCCCCATCGCGGTGCTGGTCAGCGCTGCCGGCTTGCTGCTGTTTCAGCCCAACGGAGAGCGGCCGCTCATCAAGGACACCACGCTGGATATCTGGGAGCGCAGCTTCGCGGTCAACGCGCGTGGCGTTTTCCTGTGCGGCCGCGAATTCCTGCGCCGCCGCGAGGCCGCGCCTGTGGCCCATGGCCGCATCGTCACTTTCACCTCGGTCGCGGCGCAGCTGGGAGGCTACCGCTCCAGCGCCTCGTACATCGCCGCGAAGTCCGCCGTGCTGGGCCTGACCAAGGCCATGGCGCGCGAATCCGCGCACCTGGGCATCACGGTCAACGGCATTGCACCGGGATTGATCGATACCGACATGCTGCGCAGCACCGTCAGCAGCAGCGGCGCGCTTGCCGCTGCCGCGCAGGCGATCCCGCTGGGCCGCATTGGCACGGTGGAAGACGTGGCGGCGGCCGTGCGCTTCCTGGTTTCGGAAGATGCCGGCTACATCACCGGCAGCATCATCGATGTGAATGGCGGATATCGCATGCAGTAGTTCGAGCCCGGCGGTGAGGCCGCCATCACCGCGCCCGCCAGCACGGCGCATTACCCGGAACAGGAGACAAATCATGAAACTTCATCGTTGCTTCATCGCCCTGCTTTGCGCCTTGGCGGCCGCCGCGGGCGCTCAGGCGCAGCAGGAGCCCGGAATCAGCGACAAGGCCATCAAAATTGGGCTGTTCGCGCCCTTGTCGGGCGCCGGCATGGCCTACGGCTTCGACGTGATGAACGCGGCCAAGATGTACTACGCCAAGGTCAACCAGGAAGGCGGCATCCATGGCCGCAAGCTCGAACTCGTGATCGAAGACGACCGCTGCAACGCCAACGACCTGGTGGCGGCCGTGAAGAAACTGACCGAGCAGGACAAGGTGTTCCTGCTGAACGGCGGCTCGTGCTCGGCCGCGGTGGTGGCTGCGCGCGAATATGTCGAGCGCGAGAAGATCCCATTGCTGATGCTGAACGCCTCGGGCGACGGCGCGCTGTATCCGCCGTCCAAGTACATCTACGGGGCGTTCTCGATCTCGCAGCACGCCGTCGGCGGCTCGATGGTGCAGTTCGCCTCGGAACACCTGAAGGCCAAGAAAGTCGGCTACATCAACCACGACGACGCCTATGGCGGCTGGAACCTGGAGGCCGCGCAGGCCCAGGCCAGGCAGCTGGGCGGCGTGAGCCTGCAGGTGCAATCGGTCAATCCGAACATCACCGACGTCACCGCGCCGATGCTGAAGATCCGCGCGGCCAATCCCGACGTGCTGCTGCTCACCACCTACGCCCGCCCGGCGGCGCTGATCGTCAAGAAGGCGCAGGAGCTGGGCTGGAACAAGCCCATCGTGCTGGCGGTCAACAGCACTGCCGACCTGAAGCAGCTGGTGGAGAACGTCGGCAACAAGGACGCCTTCAAGAACGTCTACATCCAGGACGTGCTCTCCGACCTGCCCGGCGGCCCCAAGCTGACCTGGGTGTACGACATGTACAAGCAGGCCTATCCGGAGCTGGCCGCCAAGCCCGGCCATCCGCAGACCTACATGCCCTATGGCATTCCGCCGGCGATGGCGGTGGTCAATGCGCTCAAGGCCGCCGGCCCGCAGCCCACCCGCGAGAAAGTGCTGGCCGCGCTGCAGACCATGAAGTTCGATTCCGGCGTCATGGCCGGCCCGATCGAATTCGGGCCGAACGACCATGCGGCACAGGAGTCGGCGATCTACATCAAGTTCGACGGCGCGGGCATGTCGCTGGTCCCCGGCGCATTCAAGAGCGTCTGGCAATACAAGCCGTAATCGGTGGCCGCAATGGAGCGGCCCCGCCGGAGAACATCATGAGCGTGTCAGATATCTGGTTGTTCCTGCAGCAGGGGGTGCTGTCGGGGCTGGTGACGGGCAGCGTCTACGCGCTGCTGGCGGTCGCCGTGGTCATCATCTTCAAGACCACCGACGTGCCCAATTTCGCCCAGGGCGAGATCTTCATGGTCGGGGGCTACATCGCCCTGTTCCTGACCCTGGTGCTGGGCTGGCCCTACCTGGTCGTGATTCCCGTCACGCTGCTGGCGGTGGCCATCGTGGCCGCGCTGTTCCAGCGCGTGGTGATGGAGCGCGTCATCGCATCCAAGGGCGTGGGCGTGCAGCTGGTGATTGCCACGCTGGGCCTGGCCTACGCCCTGAAGGGGCTGGTGCGCCAGAGCGGGCTGGGCGATACGCCGCGCTCGCTGCCGCCGCTGGCCCCGACCGACGCCATCCTCATCGGCGACGCCGTGCTGACGCAGCTGGACCTGGTGATCTTCGCCGTGGCCGTGGGCGTGATGCTGCTGCTGTACCTGATGTTCACCCATACCCGCGTGGGCAAGGCCATGCGCGCCGTCGGCATGAACCCCAAGGCCGCGCGCCTGGTGGGCGTGAACCTGACGCGCATCCGCATGCTGGTGTGGGCGCTGTCCGGGCTGATCTCGGCCGTGGCCGCGCTGCTCATCACGCCCAAGATCCTGATCACGCCGGACATCGGTCACATCGCCATCCTGGCCTACGCGGCGGCCATTGTCGGCGGCATCACCAGCCTGCCCGGCGCGGTGGTCGGCGGCTTCGTGATCGGCGTGGCCGAGAACCTGGTGGGCCTGTTCATTTCGACCAACGCCATCGTGGTGGCGCCCTTCGTCGCCATCATGGTGGTGCTGCTGCTGCGTCCGCAAGGCCTGCTGGGCGGCAAACTGCAGGTGAAGAAAGTATGAAATCCAAGACCGACTGCGCCCTGCTGGCGCTGATGGCCGTGGTGCTGGCGGCCCTGCCGTTCGTGGCCAGCGGCTATGTGATCTACGTGGTCAACCTGCTGATGGTGTTCGTGGTGCTGGCCCTGGGCCTGCACATCGTCATCGGCGAGACCGGGCAGTTCGCGCTGTCGCATGCCGCGTTCTACGGCGTCGGCATCTATACGGCGGGGCTGATCAACAACCTGTGGCATCCGCCCTTCTTTGTCTCGATTATGGCGGGCGGGCTGCTGGCCGCCGTGCTCGGCTACCTGATCGGCGCGCTGGCGCTGCGCATGCGCGACATCTACCTGGCGCTGTCGACTTTCGCCTTTGGCGAGGCGATGCAATGGGTGTTCCTGAACTGGCAGTCGGTGACCCATGGGTCGAACGGCTTTCGCATCTCGCCGGCCACGCTGTTCGGCTATGAACTGGTGTCCGACATCAAGGCCTATCCCTTCGTGGTCATGATCGCCGCGCTGCTGCTGTGGGCCACCGTGGCGCTGTCGCGCTCGCAGCTGGGTTCGGCCTTTCGCGCCGTGCGCGAGAGCGACGTGGCGGCGCAGGCGATGGGCGTGAACGTCAACGCCATCAAGCGCGCCGCCTTCACGCTGTCGGCCGCCTACGCCGGCATCGCCGGCGGCATGTACACCACCTTCGCCTCGTTCATCCATCCCGAAAGCCTGGGCTTTCAGACCACCATCCTGATCCTGACCATGGTGGTGGTGGGCGGCATCGGCTCGGTGCGCGGCGCCATCGCCGGCGCGATCGGCTTCGGCCTGATTTCGGAACTGCTGCGCCAGGCGCTGTCGTTCCAGGAAATCATCTACGGCGTGATCCTGATGGGCTTCATGATGTTCGCGCCCAAGGGCCTGTTCGCCGGTCGCCAGGGCGTGCGCCGCGCAGCCAAGGCGGTACAAAGGAGTGCGGCATGAGTGCCCAACCCTATCTCGACGTCCAGGGCCTGACGGTGAAGTTCGGCGGCCTGACCGCCATCAACGGCCTGTCGATGCAGGTCGAGCGCGGCCGCATCCATGCGCTGATCGGCCCCAACGGCGCCGGCAAGTCCACCACCTTCAACTGCGTCTCGCGCTACTACCGGCCGACGCAGGGCCGCATCGTCTTCGACGGCATCGACATCACGAAGAAGAAGCCGCACGAGATGGCCGCGCTGGGCGTGGCTCGCAGCTTCCAGAACCTGGAGCTGTTCGGCGCCCTGAGCGTGCGCGAGAACGCGCTGCTGGGCACCTATGCGCACGGCGCCAACACGGCGGCGCGCTTGCTGCGCCCGGCCAACGCCGAGGCGCGCGAGCGCGTCGAACACCTGCTGGAGCGCGTGGGCCTGGCGGACTTTCTCGACACGCCCGCGTGCAGCCTGGACTTCGGCCGCCAGAAGATGCTGGAGCTGGCGCGCGCGCTGGCCATCTCGCCCAAGCTGCTGTTGCTGGACGAACCCGCCGCCGGCCTGCGCAACCGCGAGATCGAGACGCTCGATCGGCTACTGACCGAGCTGTGCGAACGCGACGGCATCACGGTGCTGCTGGTCGAGCACGTGATGCAGTTGGTGATGTCGATCTCGCACCGCATCACCGTCATGTCGTTCGGCGAAAAGATCGCCGAAGGCACGCCCGCGCAGGTGCGCAGCGACCCCCGCGTCATCGAAGCCTATCTGGGCAAGGGAGCCGCTGGTGGCTGAAAACCTGCTTGAAGTCGAATCGGTCAGCGCCGCCTACGGCAATATCCGCGCCCTGCAGGACGTGTCGCTGAAAGTGCCGCGAGGCGCCATCGTTGCGTTGCTGGGCGCCAACGGCGCCGGCAAGTCCACCACGCTCAACGTGATTTCGCGGCTGGTGACGCCCAGCGCGGGCAGCGTGCGCTTTGCCGGCGAGGCCATCCACCGCCAGCCGGCCGACGCCATCGTCAGCCGCGGCATCGTGCAGGTGCCCGAAGGCCGCGAGATCTTCCGCGAGATGAGCGTGCGCGAGAACCTGGAGATGGGCGCCTACCTGCGCCAGGACCGCCAGGCGGTCAAGGGCGACCTGGACATGGTGTGCGACACCTTTCCGCGCCTGCGCGAGCGTTTCGAACAGAAGGCAGCCACGTTGTCGGGCGGTGAACAGCAGATGCTGGCCACCGGCCGCGCCATGATGGCGCGCCCGCGCATGATCCTGCTGGACGAGCCGTCCATGGGCCTGTCGCCGCTGGTGGTGGAACAGATCTTCGACATCGTGCTGCGGCTGAACCGCGAGCAGGGCATCACCATCTTGCTGGTGGAGCAGAACGTGAAGCTGGCGTTATCGGTGTCCAGCTATGCCTACATCCTGGAAAACGGCGAGATCGCGCTGGAGGGCGAATCGGCGGCGCTGGCCAGCGATGAGGGCGTGCAGCGCGCCTACCTGGGCGGCTAGGAGCAAAAACCATGACTTTGATGATGCAAGACAAGCGGGTCCTCGTCACCGGCGCCGGGCGCGGCCTGGGCGCCACCATCGCGCAGGGCTTCGCCCGCGAAGGCGCCAGCGTGATCGTGGCCGATCTCGATCCCGTGCTGGCCCGTGCCAGCGCCCAGGCCATCGCGGCCGCGGGCGGCCGCGCCGTCGACGCGGCGCTGGACGTGACCGATGCGCAGGCGGTGCGCGCCTTCGCCGCCGAATGCGAAGCGCGCCACGGCGCCATCGACGTGCTGGTCAACAACGCCGGCATCTCGGCGCGCGCGCCATTCGACGATCCACAGACCCCGCAGATCTGGGAGCGCGTGATGAACGTGAACCTGCAAGGCAGCTTCAACGTCACCCACGCCTTCGTCGAACAGCTCAAGGCCAGCCGCGGCGCCATCGTCAACCTGTGCTCGATCGTGGCGTACGGCTGCGGCATCTCGACCGCCGGCTACGTGGTCTCCAAGGGCGGGATGCGCTCGTTCACCGAAGTGCTGGCGCGCGACCTGGCGCCGCATGGCGTGCGCGTCAACGCCGTCGCTCCCGGCCTGATGGAAACCGAGATGACCGCCGGCCAGCGCGCGCAGGCCAACGGCACCGACTGGTACCTGCGGCGCGCGCCGATGGCGCGGGCCGGACGCGCCGACGAGATCGTCGGCCCCGTGCTGTTCCTGGCCTCGGACATGGCCAGCTACGTCAATGGCGTGGTGCTGCCGGTGGACGGCGGCTACCTGGCCGTATAAGGAAGCATCATGGATCTGGGCACGGCATTGGTCACGGGCGGCGCAAGCGGCATGGGCCTGGCAATCGTGGAACGGCTGGCGCGCGACGGCTTTCGCGTCGTGCTGGCCGACCGCAATGCGGAACTGGCCGCGAAGGAGGCTGATGCGCTGCGCGCGCAAGGGCTGGACGTGGAGCACCGCGCCGTCGACCTGGCCGACGAGGCCGCCACCCGCGCGCTGGCGCGGGAATTGGCGCCGCTGGCCGCGCTGGTCAACAACGCCGGCCTGTTCGACGAGCGCAAGTTCTTCGACGTGTCGAGCGACGACTACCGCCGCATGTACGAGGTGAATCTGCTGGCCGTGGCCACGCTGACGCAGGAAGCCGCGCGCGACATGGCTGCCGGCGCCAAGATCGTCAATATTGCCTCGCGCGCCTACCTGGGCGCGAAGAACCACCCGCACTACGTGGCCTCGAAAGCCGCGCTGGTGGGCTATACCCGTGCCTCGGCCATGGAGCTGGCGCCGCGCGGCATCCTGGTCAACGCCATCGCTCCCGGGCTGATCGACACGCCGCTGCTGCGCAACCTGTCGCCCGAGCGCCTGGCCGCGCAGCTGGCGCTGCAACCAACGGGCCGCGCCGGCCAGCCGCAAGACGTGGCCAACGCGGTGTCGTTCCTGGCCTCGCCGCGCATGGACTTCATCACCGGCCAGGTCATTTTCGTGGACGGCGGCAAATCGCTGGGCGGCGCGGGAGCATAGGCAGTATGGACAGCATCCAATGGGACCAGGAAGTCGACGCGCTCGTGGTCGGCGCGGGCGCGGGCGGCATGAGCGCCGCGCTGACCGCCAGCGTGGCGGGGCTGGACGTGCTGCTCATCGAGAAGACCGACCGCATCGGCGGCTCGACCGCGATCTCCGGCGGCGCGCTGTGGATTCCGCTGAACGCGCAGACCGAGGGGGCCGGCCATCCCGACACCTTCGAGCAGGTCTGGACCTATCTGGAACAGACCGTGGGCGCTGCGTCCCCCGACACCATGCAGCGCGCCTACCTGGACGCCGGGCCGCGCATGCTGGACGACATGGCCGCACGCGGCTTTCTGCAGGTGGCTGCACGCACTGCGTCACCCGACTACTATCCCGACCGTCCCGGCGCCGCCATGGGCGGCCGCTCGCTGGACCCGGTGGAGTTCGACGGTCGCAAGCTGGGCGCGAAGTTTCGCGAGCTGCGCGACCCGCTCAAGGAGTTCACCGTGCTGGGTGGCATGATGGTCAACATCACCGATGTGCGCCACCTGCTGCGCGCCACCCGCTCGTTCACGGCCTGGCGCCATGCCATGAAGCTCGTGCTGCGCTATGGCGCCGACCGCCTGCGTGGTTACCACCGCGGCACCCGTCTGTTGCTGGGCAATGCGCTGGCGGCGCAGCTGTTCCATGGCCTGATCCAGCGCGGCATCCCCTATTGGCTGAACACCGCCGCGCAGGCGTTGCACCGCGATGCCGACGGCCGCGTGCTGGGGCTGGCCGTGACGCGCGAGGGCCAGCCGCTGAACATCCGCGCGCGCCGCGGCGTGGTCTTGGCCAGCGGCGGCTTTCCGTGGGATGCGCAGCGGCGCGAGCAGACCTACCCCGCACCGGCGGGCCTGTGGTCCATGGCGCCGCGCGCCAATACCGGCGACGGCATCCGCCTGGCCGAGCATGCTGGCGCGGCGCTGGGCAGCGGCTATGCCAGCCCCGCATTCTGGGCGCCGGTATCGGTGCTGGAGCGCGCCGGCCAGCCGCCGCTGCACTATCCGCACCTGGTGTGGGACCGCGCCAAGCCCGGCCTGATCGCGGTCAATGCCCAGGGCGAGCGCTTCGTCAACGAATCGACCTCGTACCATGAGTTCGTGCTGGCCATGCAGCGCACGCCGGCCGACGCTGTTCCCGCCTTCCTGGTCTGCAGCCAGCGCTTCATCGACACCTGGGGCCTGGGCCTGGCCCTGCCCGGCGGACGCCCGCGCCAGCACCTGATCGATGCCGGCTACCTGCTGCAGGCGCCGACGCTGGCCGCGCTGGCCGGCCGCCTGGGCCTGCCTGCCGACAAGCTGCAGGCCAGCGCCGCGCGCTACGACGCATACGCCGCGCAAGGCCGGGACCCGGACTTCGGCAAGGGCGGCACCGCCTACAACCGCTACCTGGGCGACCCCGAGCACCAGCCCAACCCCTGCCTCGCCCCGCTGGGCGACGGCCCCTACTACGCGGTCAAGGTCTACCCTGGCGATATCGGCACCGCCTGCGGCATCGCCGCCAACCAGCATGCCCAGGCCCTGGACGACTCGGGCCAGCCCATACCCGGCCTGTACGTGGCGGGCAACGACATGCAATCCGTGATGGGTGGCGCCTACCCGGCGCCCGGCATCACCCTGGGCCCGGCCCTGACCTTCGGCTGGGTGGCCGCGCGCCACCTGGCCGGCGTGGCATCCTGACGCCTGCAACCGACAAGGATTCTTTCATGAAGATCTATTTCTCCCCCGCCTCTCCCTTTGTGCGCAAATGCCTGGTGGTCGCGCACGAGCTCGGCCTGGCCGAGCGCATCGAGAAGCTGCCCAGCGCGGCCGGCCCGGTCGCGCGTGACCAGACCATCATCGCCAGCAACCCGCTGGGCCAGGTGCCGACCTTTTTCACCGACGACGGCCAGGTGCTGTACGACAGCCGCGTGATCTGCGAATACCTGAACGCCCTGGGCGGCGGCGCGCTGTTCCCGGCCGAAGGCCCGGCGCGCTGGCAGGCACTGACGGAACAGTCGCTGGGCGACGGCATGCTGGGCGCCGCGCTGCTGGCGCGCTACGAAACCGTGCTGCGGCCCGAGCCGCTGCGCTGGGACGGCTGGTACGAAGGCCAGATGGGCAAGGTGCGCGACGGCCTGGCCCTGCTGGAGCAGCATGCCGCCGCGCTGGCGCAGCGCGTGGACATCGGCACCATCACCCTCGGCTGCGCGCTGGGCTACCTGGATTTCCGCTATCCCGCCTACGACTGGCGGGCGCTGGCGCCGAAAACCGCGCAATGGTTTGCGGGGTTCAGCGAGCGCCCTTCGTTCAGAAATACGCTTCCCTGTGCCTAGTCGGAGTCGGCGGCGATGTGCTTCGGGCTATGGAGTTGTTTGCACCAACGGGCGGCCAGGAGGCATGCGTGCGCAACGCAGCTGATTTGGTGCGGGCCTGGCAGCAGAAGGGCTGGCTATCAGAAGGTTTGCACTTTTCAAGATACTTGCCTAGTGTTGCCTTAATGGCGACAATTGTCGCCTTATGAGCAACATCCTGGACGCCCTCAACCTGCTGTTTCCAGCCAATCGCCAGCGCGTGCTGGCGGCGCTGCTGTTGCAGCCAGGGCGCAGCTTGCATCTGCGCGAACTGGCCCGTCTGGCGGGCAGCCACGCGGGGACGTTGGCGCGCGAGGTAGACAAGCTCACGCAAGCGGGCCTGCTGCTGCGCACCGACCAGGGTAACCAGGCGCTCTATGGCGCCAATGTGCAGCATCCGCTGTACGCTGAGCTGGCCGCGATGTTCTGCAAGACGCATGGCGTGGTGCCTGCGCTGCGTGCCGCGCTGGAGCCACTGGCCGGGCAGATTGATCTGGCGTTCGTCTATGGCTCCTTGGCCAGCGGTGCGTATACCGATTACAGCGACGTGGACCTGATGCTGGTGGGCTCGGCGGATTTCGTGGCGGTGGTGCAGGCGCTGTACCCGCTGCACGAACAACTGGGGCGCGAGGTGAACCCAGTGATATGGGCTGCGCAAGAACTGGCTGCCAAGGCGCAGGCGGGCGATGCTTTCGTGCGCGACGTGCTGCGCAAGCCCAAACTCTGGATCAAGGGGGGTGAACATGAGCTTGAGCAACTTGCAGGCCATTGGCCGCCTGCGACCGCAGCCGCCTGACCCGGCGAACATCCGCAAGCTGTTGCAGGCGGCCCGGCAGAACCTGGCCGATGCGCGAGTGGAACAGATCAGCGCGAACAACCGCTTCGATGCAGCCTACAAATGCATCATGCAGTGCGCTATGCTGGGTCTATGGGCGAATGGCTGGCGCACCTCCACAAGCCAGCCGGGGCATCACCAGACGGCGATCCAGACGCTGGATCAGACGATGCACGTGCCCCAGAGCGACTTGATCGTGCTCGACGCCCTGCGCCGCCAGCGCAATCTCAACGACTATGAGGGTGACCCTATTTCCGCCGCCGCGTTGCAAGCATGCCAGGGCGCAGCCGAGAAGCTGCTGGGCCACACCGAGCAGTGGCTGCGCACCCATCGTCCCGAATGGATACTTGAATGAATCTCCGCCCGGAAATCCGCGCTCACTTGGCTGCTCACGGCCGGCTGTATGGTTGCGGGTGGGCTGACCGGCAGCGGTCAGCGCTTGTATGTAGATGGCATGCCCAAGGGCAAGCCCCATGGGCCCCAGGCAGGCAAGCCATCGCGTAACATTCGATTCATTGAAGAATCGTTTGTTGCATGGACAGGGGTTGAATGTGGGCGCCAAGGAGCAGATGTTGCAGCAGTTCGAGTCGCTGAGCCCCAAGCTGCAGCTGGCGGCTCGTTTCGTGATCGATCACCCGAACGAAGTCGTCATTGCCTCGATGCGCGCGCTCGCGCAGCGCGCGCGGGTGCAGCCCGCCACCCTGGTGCGCCTGGCGCAGCAGCTCGGCTACGCCGGCTGGCCCGAATTGAAATCGGCCTTCGCCGATGACCTCGGCCTGCATGCCGAAGGCTATGGCGAGCGCGCCAAGCAATTGACCACGCGCGGGCGCAAGGCCGATCTGCTGGAGGAAATGTTCCAGGCCCAGCAGCGCAATCTCGCCGCCACCGAAACCCAATGCGCCAATGCACTGCGCGATGCGGCCCGGCTGCTGCGGCGCGGCCGCGCCGTGTATGTGGCGGGTTTCCGGGCAAGCTATCCCGTGGCCTATGCCCTGGTCTATGGCTACCGGCTGTTTCGCAACAGCGTGTACCTGATCGACGGGCACAGCGGCAGCCTGGAGATGCAGCTGCGCCCGATGGAAGAGCGCGACGTGGTGGTCGCCACCAGCTTTGCGCCTTATTCGAGCGAGGCCCTGGCCGTGGTCAGGGCGGCGCAGTCTGCCGGCGCCGCCATCGTGGCGATCACCGACAGCGCCGCGTCGCCTCTGGCGCTGGCGGCCGAGGTCTCGGTCTTGTTCTCGGTGGCCAGCCCGTCGTTCTTCCCTTCGATCACCGCGGGCATGGCGGCGGTCGAGGCGCTGCTCGAATTGCTGGTGGCCGAGGGGGGCGACAACGTCGTGACGCGCATCGACCAGGCAGAGCAAGCGCTGTTCGATTCCGGCGCCTACCTGCAGCCGCCCAGCCGGCGCGCTCCCTGAACTGAAGCACCGCTAGGCAGGCGGTGTGGCGGCCTGCAACGGGTGTGTAGGGGTTTTCCCGTTGAAAATGACACAAATGTTGCTTTTTTATTGATGTGGAATCATATGTTTCATACACTCGGAAATCGCAACAAGCATTGCGTTTGCGGTGGCACGCCCCTGCGGATGGATGCCAGCGCGGCCAGCTTGTTGCCAACCATTCTTTGACAAGGAAAACCGCATGCGACTGCTTTGCCGATTCACTTTCCCGGCCCTGGCCGCTTTGGCGCTGGCCGTGCTTCCCGTGCATGCCCAGGCGCCCAAGGAAATCCGCATGCTGGAAGCCGGTGGCGACTCCGGCGAAGCCGTGCAGGCGGCCTACATCGAGCCCTTTCAGAAGAAGACCGGCATCCGCGTGGTACGCGAGAATCCCACCTCGCTGGGCAAGCTCAAGGCCATGGTGGCCTCCAAGAAAATCACCACGCCCATCGTGCTGGTGCCCAGCAGCTGGCTGGCGCAGGCCAAGGCCGAGAACCTGCTTGAGCCGCTGGACTGGGCGGCCATCAACCCGGAGCCCATCACGGCCCAGGCCAAGGATGCGTATGCCATCGGCTGGTCCTACTTCTCCAACGTCATGGCCTGGCGCAATGATGCGAAGGCGCCCAAGACCTGGGCCGATTTCTGGAACGTGAAGGACTTTCCCGGCAAGCGCAGCCTGATGGACGACCCCGCCACCGTGCTACCGGTGGCCTTGCTGGCCGACGGCGTACCGATGGACAAGCTGTTCCCGCTCGATATCGACCGCGCCTTCCGCAGCCTGGAAAAAATTCGTCCCTATGTGTCCGTTTGGTGGACGGCTGGCTCCCAGCCGCCGCAGCTGTTGCTGGACAAGGAGGTCTCCTATGCGATGAGCTTCTCCGGCCGGGTGCATGGCAAACCGGGTATTTCCTTCAACTACAACCAGGGCATCCTGGATCTCTCCTACTTCGGTATTCCCAAGGGCGCTTCGCCCGAGGACAAGGCCGTGGCCATGAAATTCTTCCATGAGCTCACCCTGCCCGAGAACCAGCTCGTGGCCATGGCGCGCATTCCCTACTCCGGCGCCAGCACCGATCTCGACAAGATGCTGCCGGCCGACAAGGCGCCGCTGTTTCCCACGACCGCGGGCAACGCCAAGCTGCAGTTCGTGAATGACCTGGCGCAGTGGAAGCTGATCGCACCCAAGGTCGAGAAGCGCTGGCAGCAATTCAAGCTGGGGATGTAGGCCATGGCTGCCGGACTGCTGCGGCGCTGGGGCTACGCGCTGCCCCTGCTGGCCTTCGTGCTGGTGGTCTTCGACATGCCGGTGATGCGCATGTTGTCGATCAGCTTCGATGGCGAGGCCGGGCCCTGGGGGGCCTACCACGAGCTGCTGACCAGCCCGGCCTATCTGCGGGTGCTGGCCGGTACCTTCAAGCTGGCCCTGGCCACGGCGCTGCTGTGCGGCGGCCTGGGCTACGTGCTGGCCTACTGGATCTATGGCATGGCGTCGGCGCGGCTGCGCATGGCGGCGCTGGGCCTGGTGGGATTGTCGTTCTGGATCAGCATCCTGGTGCGCACCTATGCGTGGATCGTGGTGCTGGGCAACAACGGCATCATCAACCGCTTTCTTTTGGAGCAAGGCTTCATCGGCAGCCCGCTGCCTTTGATCTACAACGAGCTGGGGGTGCTGGTCGGAACGGTGAACCTGCTGCTGCCGCTGGTGGTGCTGCCCCTGTATGCGGCCATGGGCGCGGTGGACCGGCGCCTGACCCAGGCCGCGCGCTCGCTGGGCGCAGGCGAGCTGCGCGTGTTCTGGCAAGTGTTCTTCCCACTGACCCTGCCGGCGCTCTTGGCCGGCAGCATGCTGGTCTTCATCCTGACCCTGGGCTTTTTGGTGACGCCGGCCATTCTCGGCGGCAACCGCGTGCCGATGATCGCCACGGTGCTCGACAGCCTCATCAACACGATTTCTGACTGGCAGCTCGCTGCGGCGCTGTCGAGCGTGTTGCTGCTGGTCACGCTGATGCTCTACCTGGTCTACAAGCGGCTGACAGCCCACACTGGCGCGGGGGCAGCCGCATGACACGCTGGAGCGAACACCTTTCGCGGCTGCTGCTTCGCCTGGGCGGTGCGCTGATCCTGCTGTTTCTGTGCACGCCGATCTTGATCGTGGTGCCGATGTCCTTCTCGGATCGCAGTGCCCTGCAATTCCCACCTCAGGGCTTTTCACTGCGCTGGTACCGGGCGTTCGCGGACAGTCCCGTCTGGACCGAGGCGTTCTGGACTTCGTTGCAGCTGGCGCTGTGCTCCAGCGTCATTGCCCTGGCGTTGGGCGCGCTCGCCGCCTATGGCCTGGCGCGCAGCCGCGGCCGTGGCGGCCTGTCGCTGGATGCGAACTTCATGGCACCCATGATCATTCCGCACATCATCACCGCCATCGCCCTGTACTTTGCCTTCGCCCAGGTGGGCATGCTGGGCACTTTCACCGGCCTGGTGATAGGCCATGCGCTGGTGGCGATCCCCTATGTGATCAGCGTGGTCGGCGTGGCCGTGCGCGCGCTCGACGTGCGCATCGAGCAGAGCGCGCGCAGCCTGGGCGCGGGCTGGCTGCGGGTGCTCGGCCAGATCGTGGTGCCCAATATCTACCCTTCGCTGTTCGTGGCCTGGATCTTTGCTTTCGTCGTGAGCTTTGACGAAGTGGTGATCACCTATTTCCTGGCGGGCAGCCATGTGACGATCCCCAAGAAGATGTTCAACGACCTGTCGCAGCAGATCGACCCCACCATCACCGCAGTAGCCACCTTGCTGATCGCCGGCAGCGTGGTCCTCATGGCCATAGCGGCCAGGCTTTCCCGTGGCGGAAAAAAGGAATAAAGAAGACCATGGCCAGCATCGATATCCAAGCCATCACCAAGCGTTTTGGCGCCGTCACGGCGCTCAATGACATTCACCTGCAGGTCCGCCAGGGTGAATTCCTGACCCTGCTGGGCCCGAGCGGCTCGGGCAAAACCACGCTGCTCACCATGATCGCCGGGCTCCACAGCCCTGATGCGGGCCGCATCATCGTCGGCGAGCGGGACGTGACCCGGCTGCCCACCAGCCAGCGCAACATCGGCCTGGTGTTCCAGAGCTACGCGCTGTTCCCGCATATGACGGTCTTCGACAACGTGGCCTTTCCCTTGCGCGTGCGGGGGCGCCCCGCGGAAGCGATCAAGCGCGAGGTGGCCAAGGTGCTGGCCACGGTCAAGCTGGAGCGCTTCGCCGACCGCAAACCGGCCCAGCTCTCCGGTGGCCAGCAGCAGCGCGTGGCGCTGGCGCGCGCCATGGTGTTCGAGCCGGCGATACTGCTGCTCGATGAGCCGCTGGGCGCGCTCGACAAGAATCTGCGCGAAGACCTGCAGTTCGAGCTGCGCCAGCTGCACCGCGCACTGGGCATCACCACCATCATGGTGACCCACGACCAGGAGGAGGCGATGTCGCTGTCGGACCGCATCGCCGTCTTCAATGCCGGCCGCATCGAGCAGGTCGGCGCCCCCGAGCATATCTACCGCAATCCGGCCACGCCCTTCGTGGCCAACTTCTTCGGCACCGGCAATCTGTTGCGCGGCCAGGTCGCGCCGCATGGTGGTGAGCTGCGCTTCGAGTCCAGCGAAGGCCTGCATCTGCCGGTGCCCGAGGCTGCGCCGGCCGGCACGCCGCTGGAGTTCATGCTGCGCCCGGAATCGATCCGCCTGGCGCCGCCACGGCCGGGGGCGGACCCGGCTGCAGGCCAGGTAGCAGGCCAGGTGGTGGGCCAGATCATCGGCCGGGTCTACCTGGGCCCCACCGTGCGCTACCGCGTGCGCCTGCCTGGTGGGCAGGTGATGGCCGTGCAGGCCAGCAGCAGCGACGGCGACTACCGCGAAAACGATAGCGTGGCGCTGAGCTGGTCGGGCAGCGACATGCGGGTACTGGGCGCACAGGCGGCATCATGAACAGCACCTCCACCCTCGTGAACGCCAGCCTCGTGCAATTCGACGCGCGCGCGCTGGCGCCCGCGCTGAACCTGGAGCGCATGCGCTCCCTGGCCGAGGCCCAGGCGCGGGCCGGCGCCCAGCTCATCGTATTTCCCGAACTCAGCAACACTGGCTACGTGGAGCCGCTGGTGCCGGGCGCGGCGTTCAGCGCGGACGTCGCTGCCGCAGCGGCAGCTGACGGCGCCCCAGATGTTGCCCCTTATGCGCAGCGCCTCTATGAAGCGGCCGAACCCGATGGCGGACCGTTCACGCAGATGCTGTGCCAGCTGACCCGGGAGCATGGCGTTCACATCGTGGCCGGCCTGGCGCTGCGCCATCCGGTGCTGGCGGGAGCCATGTACAACGCCTCGATGCTGGTCGGGCCGCCGGGCGTGCTTGGCATCTACCACAAGATCCACCGCTGGCATCTGGAGAAGCTGTACTTCATGGCCGGCGAATCCATCGCGGTGCAGCGCACGCCCGTGGGCCGCATCGGCATGCAGGTGTGCTACGACATCCGCTTCCCCGAGCTCACGCGGGCGCTGATGCTGCAAGGCGCCGACATCGTCACCAACGTCTGGGCGTCGTTCCGGGATGAGGCCCAGCCCCTCGAGGACGAGCAGATCTTCCTGCACCGCGCCTATACCCGGGCCATGGAGAACGGCGTGTTCTTCCTGAGCTGCAACCGCGCGGGCCGGCAAGGCCACTGCCGCTTCATGGGGCGCAGCCTCATCGTCGCGCCCGACGGCAAGGTGCTGGCCGAGTCGCGCACCGAAGAAGAAGCGGTGGTGCAAGCCGAGCTCGACCTGAGCGCGGTGGCGCGTTATCGCAGTTACGTGGGGCTGCTGACCGACCGCCGCCCCGACGTCTATGCGCGTGTGGCCATTCCGACCCCTATCCAACCGTAGCCATGTCTTTTCGCATCGCCATCGCCGGCTTTCACATCGAGTCGGTCAGCTTTCTTCCCGTGGCCTCCACACTCGCCGATTTCGAGCAGGTCGCGCTGCGGGGCGACGACATCCTCGCCGCACTGCGCGGCACCAACACCGTGATCGGTGGCTTCATCGACATCTGCGAGCAGTCCGAGGTGCGGATGCTGCCGCTGGTGCAGGCAGCCCTCGGCGCCGTGGGGCCCGCCAGCGACGAGGCCGTGGCCTTCTACGCGCACGAGATCGCCCAAGGCGTGCGCGCGGCCGGCCCGGACCTGGACGGGGTGTTGCTTTTCCTGCACGGCGCCTGCTGGGCGGCCTCCTACCCGGATCCCGAGCGCTTCATCTTGGCCGCGGTGCGCGCCGCCCTCGGGCCGGACAAGCCGCTGATGGTGGCCTTCGACTACCACGGCAACCTGGACGCCGGCACGCTGGAAAACGCCAACGCGGCCTTCGCCTACCGCAAGTCGCCCCATACCGACACCGGCGACACCGGCCGGCGCGCGGCGCGCTGCATGGTGCGCACCCTGCGCGGCGAGATCCGGCCCACCTGGGCCATCGCCAAGCCCCAGGTGCTGGTGCCCAGCATCTTCAGTGCCACCGCGCTGCGGCCGCTGGCCGACATCATCGAGGAGGCGCAGCGCATCGAGGACGCCCGCGAGGGCTTTACCGACATCAGCGTGATGGCCGGATTTTCCTATGCCGATGCGCACAACACGGGCTTCTCCGTGCTGTGCGTCACCGATGCCGACCAGGCCGCTGCCCAAGCCATCTGCGAGCAGCTCAGCGCGCGCATCCGCGGCGCCAGGCGCGAGCTCTACCAACCCCTGCCCGTCTACCAGGTCGACGAAGCCATCAGTGCGGTGCTGCAGCGGCTGCGCCGGTCACCGGGCGCCGGCCGACCCTATGTGCTGCTGGAGCACGCCGACCGCATGAACGATTCGACCTACCTGCTCGCTGCCCTGCTGGCGCGCGGCGTGCAGCGGGTGGCCGTACCCTATCTGTGGGACCGCGAAGCGGCCCGGCAGGCCTGCGCGGCGGGCGCGGGCCAGAGCGTGCGCCTGCGCCTTGGCGGCCATAGTTCGGACAGAGCCGGGCCTACGCTGGACGTCTCGGCGCGCGTGCTCTGGGCCGGCCCCAAGCAGTACCGGATCTCGGGTGCCTACATGCAGGGCATGCCCGTCGATCTCGGCCTCAGTGCGCTGCTCGACGTCCAGGGCATCCTCGTGAGCGTGGTCAGTGCATTCGCGTTCGCGGTCGATGGCGATCCCTTCACCCAGTTCGGCCTGCGGCTCGAAGACTTCGACATCGTCGTGCTGCGCTCCAAAACGCATTTCCGCGCGTTCTACGAACACGTGGCCGCGGACATCCTGATCGTGGACACGCCCGACTACGGCGTGGCCGACCTCAAGCAACTGCCCTACCGCCATGTGGACAAGGCGCATTGCTATCCGTTTGCCGAACTCTCTTGAATCCCTGACAACCACCCAGCCCAACCATGAGCCACATCATCCATCGCTCGCTGCGCAGCGTGCCGCGCACAGCCGTCAGCGCCCAAGGCGTGCACATCATCGACCAGCAGGGCAAGGCCTACATCGACGCCAGCGGCGGCGCCGCCGTCTCCTGCCTGGGCCACGCCCACCCCGAGGTGCTTGCCGCCATGCACGCCCAGGCCGACAAGCTGGCCTATGCCCATACCAGCTTCTTCACCTCTGAGGTTTCCGAAGCCTTGGCAGATCACCTCGTGGCACATGCGCCGGCGGGGCTTGACCAGGTGTACTTCGTCTCTGGCGGCTCGGAAGCCGTGGAGGCCGCCCTCAAGCTCGCCCGCCAGTATTTCGTCGAGATCGGCCAGCCGCAGCGCACCACCTTCGTGGCCCGGCGCCAGAGCTACCACGGCAACACCCTGGGCGCGCTGGCCGTGGGCGGCAACGAATGGCGGCGCAGCCAGTTCGCCCCCTTGCTGATGGATGTGGGCCGCGTCGCCCCCTGCTACCCGTACCGCGATCTCCGGGCCGGCGAGAGCGAGGCTGCCTACACCCAGCGGCTGCTCGCCGAGATCGAGGCTCAATTCCTGGCCATAGGCCCCGATCGGGTGATTGCCTTCGTGGCCGAAACCGTGGTGGGCGCCACCGCTGGCGCGCTGGAGCCCACGCCTGGCTACTTCAAGGGCGTGCGCGCGCTGTGCGACCGCTACGGCATCCTCTTGATCGCCGATGAAGTGATGTGCGGCATGGGCCGCACCGGCACCCTGCACGCGATCGAGCAGGAAGGCGTGGCGCCCGACCTGATGACCATCGCCAAGGGCCTGGGCGGCGGCTACCAGCCGATCGGCGCGGTGCTGGCCGCCGCGAAGGTGATCGAGCCTATCCGCAGCGGCAGCGGCCTGTTCCAGCACGGCCATACCTACATCGGCCACCCCATGGCCTGCGCCGCCGCGCTGGCCGTGCAGCAGGTGATCCAGCGCGACAAGCTGCTGCCCCGGGTGGTGGCGCGCGGCGCCAGCCTGCGCCGCCTGTTGTCCGAGCGCCTGGGCAGCCATCCGCAGGTGGGCGATATCCGTGGGCGCGGCCTGTTCATGGGCGTCGAGCTGGTGCGGGATCGCGCGAGCAAGCAGCCATTCGCGCCCGAGCTGCAATTGCATGCGCGCATCAAGGCAAAGGCCCTGGACATGGGCCTGCTGGTCTATCCCATGGGCGGCACCATCGATGGCCGCAGCGGCGACCACGTGCTGTTGGCGCCGCCCTTCATCGCGAGCGAATCGGAGATCGGCCAGATCGCCGCCAGGCTCGGCGATGCCATCGATGCCGCGCTGGCCAGCCTGCCGCTGGAGGCGCAAGCATGAGCCGCGACCGCCTGCCGCCCCTGCCGCCCGAGCAGTGGACCGAGATGCAGCGCAGTGAGGCGCAGCAAGTCATCGACGGCCCGCGCGGCACGCTGATCTCTCCGTTCGTGCCGCTGCTGCGCAGCCCCGAGCTCATGGGCCATGCCCAGCGCATGGGCGAATACCTGCGCTACCGCAGCGCACTGGGCCTGCGCCTGTCCGAGCTGGCCATCCTGGTGACCGCGCGCGAATGGTCGCAGCAGGTGGAATGGGCCATCCATGCGCCGATCGCCCAGCGCGAGGGCATCGCTGCCGACACCGTGCAGGCGATTGCCGAAGGCCGCCGCCCACGGCAGATGCCGGAAGATGAAGCCCTCCTGTATGACTTTTGCATCGAGCTGCACCGCAACCGCAGCGTCAGCGACAGCACCTGGGCGCAGGCGGTGGCGCTGTGGGGCGAAAACGGCGTGATGGATCTGGTTGCGGTCAATGGCTACTACAGCCTGCTGTCCATGGTGATGAATGCCGCGCGCACCGAGGTGCCGGCATCGACGGCGCCGCGCCTGCCGGATCTGCCGTAGGGCCGCTGCCCCCGGGGCCGGTATGGGGCCTTCATTGGGCTTGTGCGATTGCAACAGGCCCATGGCCTGCCTTGGGGGGCTCGGCCCCCTGACTTGCATCGTGCGCGCACCTGGCGACCTCGGAATCGAGTATGAATTTACGCTGCCGAGCGGTCGCAGAGGTAGCTGATGATCACGTCCGACACATGCTTGGGGCGTGCCGCCTTGCGTTCCTCCGTGTTCAGGTCCACGCCGAGAACATAGGAAAGCGTGTAGCGGTTGGTGATGAAGTAGGCCCCCAGGCCTGAGATGGAGACATACAGGTCCACCCAGTCCGCATCGCTGCGAAACACGCCCAGCTTCTTGCCCGAATCGAGGATGGTGGACAGGGCCGAGCGCAGCGGGTTGAACATCTCCGAGATGGTCTTGGACTTGCGGATGTGCACGGCCTTGTAGAGGTTTTCCGTGGACAGTAGCTGGTGCAGTTCGGGCTCGTCAATGAAGTGCTGCACCGTTCTTTCGACCAGGGTGCGCATGTCGTTGACCGGGTCGTCCGTCAGCGCCAGCTCGTTCTGCCGCGAGCGCATCGATCCGTAGGCCCGCTCCATCACCTCGATGAACAAGGATTCCTTGCTTTCGAAGTAGTGATAGACCAGGTTCTTGCTGATTTTCGAACGCGCGACGATCCGGTCGATGCGCGCGCCGTCAAACCCGCGCGCCGCGAACTCCTGGCCTGCCACCTTGAGGATTCTTTCCCGGGTGACGGCCGCATTGCGGGGTTTGGGCTTGGCAGTGGAGGGCTGTGCTTGGGTCATTGCGATGGTGGTGATCCGTGTCTCGTGCGCGCCATGCGCGCGTTTGATTTTTATCAGTCTATCAATCGTCAGAGGGCCGGCGAAAGGGGCGGGAAAACCCCTGTTGCTGCGCGATTTTACATCTCCTAAAGTTTGCCTATCTAACTGAATAGTTAGTTAATTGATGGCGATGGCCATCTATCTCCAACCAGGAATTGGGAGCAAGCATGGGTATTGCATTGGATCAACGCAGAGGTGTCCGTGTGGGCTGTGACATCGGTGGAACGTTCACCGATATCGTGCTTGCCATGCCGGACGGCAAACTCTTCGTCAACAAGACGTCCACGACACCCGAGAGCCTCGGGCAGGCCATCGTGCAGGGCTTGGGCACCCTCATCAAGCAGGCCGGCGTGGCGCCGGAGGACATCACCGAGATCGTCCATGGCACCACCACGGCCTCGAACACCATCTTGCAGAAGGTGGGGGCGGCCACCGGCGTGCTGACGACGGAGGGCTTCCGGGATGTGCTGGAGATCGGCCGGATCCGCACGCCCACCATGTTCGACCTGGCCTGGAGCAAGCCCCAGCCGCTGGCGACGCGGCGCTGGCGGCGCGGCATCCGCGAGCGCATCGGCGCCGATGGCAGCGTGGTCGCGCCACTCGATGTGGATCAACTGCTGCGAGAAGCCGAGGAGCTGGTGGCCGAAGGCGTGACCTCGATCGCGATCTGCTTTCTCAACAGCTATATCAATCCGGCCCACGAGCTGCAGGCCAAGGCCGCCTTGCAGGAGCGCTTTCCCCAGCTGCTGCTGAGCGTGTCCTGCGAGGTGCTGCCTGAAATCAAGGAGTACGAGCGCACCAGCACCACGGTGGTGAATGCCTATATCCTGCCGGACATGCGCACCTATCTGGCGCGGCTGCGGCAGGACCTGGAAGGCATGGGCATCCATGCATCGCTGCAGGTCATGGCCTCGAATGGCGGCATGATGGGAATTGCTTCCGCCAGCGAGAAGCCGGTATTCGCGGTGGCCTCCGGCCCGGCCGGCGGCGTGGCTGGCGCGGCCCGCATCGGGGCAGTTGGCGGGGACAACGACCTCATCGTCTTCGACATGGGCGGCACCACCGCCAAGGCGGCCCTCGTCGTGGCAGGGCAGCCTTCGCTGACGAACGAGTACGAGTTCCGCGACGGCATCAGTGCGCCAAGCCGCTTTGTCAAGGGCGGCGGCTACATGCTCAAGGTGCCGGCCATCGATATCGCCGAAGTGGGCGCAGGCGGCGGCTCCATCGCGTGGATCGACGCTGGCGGCCTGTTGTGCGTGGGGCCGGAGTCGGCGGGATCGTCGCCCGGGCCGGCCTGCTACGACAAGGGCAACAAGCGCCCCACGGTAACGGATGCCAACATGGTGTTGGGCTACCTGAACCCCAAGGCACTGGCGGGCGGGAGCCTGCCGGTCTATCCCCAGCTGGCGCACGAGGCCATCGAATCGCATGTTGCCGGGCCGCTGAAGCTGAGCGTGCTCGAGGCCGCGCATGGCGTTCGCCACCTGGCCAATGTCAGCATGGCGCGGGCCATCCGGGCGGTGACCGTGGAGCGTGGCCTGGATCCGCGCGAAATGTCCATGATCGCATTCGGCGGCGGCGGTCCGCTGCACGCGGTGGCCGTGGCCCGCATCCTGGGCATCCAGCGGGTGATCGCGCCGATCATGGCCGGTGTGTTCTGCTCTGCCGGCATGCTGTCTGCCGATGCCGAGCACAACTTCGTGAAGGCGGTCCTGCGGCCCCTGGCCCACTGCGGTGCGGAGGAGCTCACCGCGGTGGCGCAGGAGCTGGGCAACCGGGGCCGCCAGGTGCTGGAAAGCGAGGGATATGTGGGCGATGCCGCGCAGGTGGCCTATGCCGCCGACCTGCGCTACCTGGGGCAGAGCTCGGAGCTCACGGTGGCGCTGCCATCGGCCAGCGTCGATGCGGCCACGCTGGAGCAGCTGCAGCGCGACTTCAATGCGCAGTACCTGCAGACATTCGGCTATTGCAGCGATGAGCCGCTCGAACTGGTCAACCTGCGGGTGAGCGCCCGCGGGCGCAGCGCGCACCGGCTGGACTTTGCCCATTGCCAGGTCGATGCCTCGGCGCTGCAGGGCTCGCACAGCGAACGCCTGGTCAGCTTCGAGCCGGGCACGCCGGCCCAGGCCACGCCCGTCGTGCCGCGCGCCGCGATCCGGGCGCAGCCGGTGGTGGGGCCGCTGATCATCGAGTCCTACGACACGACCATCGTCATTCCCCCGGGCTGCAGCGTCAGCGCGGATCCGATCGGCAACATCATCATCGAAATCCAGGAGGCGAGCGAATGAGCCGCAGCATCGACCCCATCACCTTTGCCGTCGTCAAGAATGCGATGGACTCCGTTGTCGACGAAATCGCCTACACCGTGCTGCGCACGGCGCGCTCGGAGATCGTCAAGGACGTCATGGACTATTCGGCAGCCATCTGCGACCGCCATGGCCAGATGATCGCGCAGGCCAAGACGATTGCGCTGCACCTGGGGGCGATCCCCGAGGCCATGGCCGAGGTGCGCCGCCGCTACGGCGACGATCTCAAGCCCGGCGATGCAGTCATCGTCAACGACCCCTACCAGGGCGGCATGCACCTGCCCGACATCTTCATGTTCGTGCCCTTCTTCTACAAGGGCGAGCTTGAGGGCTTTTGCGTGGTCATCTGTCACCACACCGATGTGGGTGGCCGGGTGCCTGGCTCCAATGCCAGCGACTCGACGGAAATCTACCAGGAGGGCCTGCGCATCCCCGTGGTCAAGCTGTACGAGGCGGGCCAGGTCAACGACACCATGGAGCGGATCATTGCGCAGAACGTGCGCGTGCCGGATCGGGTGCTGGGCGATCTGCGGGCGCAGTACGCGGCCAGCCAGGTGGGTGTGCGCGAGCTCACCAAGCTGATGGACCGCTATGGACGAGAGGAGTCCCGCCTCTATTTCGCGGAGCTGCTGGACTATGCAGAGCGCCTCACGCGCGAGGAGATCCGCCGCTGGCCCAAGGGCACCTTCACCTTCGAGGACTACATCGACGACGATGGCCTGTCCGACGACCCGATCCTGGTGCGCGTGGCGGTCACGGTGCACGAGGACCGCCTGAGCGTCGACTACACCGGCTCTGCCCCGCAGGTAGGCGCGGCCATCAACTCGACCCTGTCGTACACCAAGTCGTGCACCTATCTGAGCGTGCGCTGCGCCTTGAAGGGCGATGTGCCCAACAATGCCGGAGTGTTCCGCTGCGTCGAAGTGCATGTGCCCGAGGGCACGGTGCTCAATCCGGTGGAGCCGGCGGCCGTGGCGGCGCGCGCCCTGACGGGCTATCGCGTCTTCGATGCCATGCTGGGCGCGCTGGCCCAGGTGGTTCCCGACCGCATCCCCGCGGCCGGCGAGGGCGGCAACACCGTGGTGTGCCTGTCGGGCAAGCGCGATGACGGCAAGGGCTACATCATCGTCGACATGATCTGCGGCGCCTGGGGCGGGCGGCCCGGTGCCGATGGCATCGAGGCCATCACCAACGCATCGCAGAACCTCTCGAATACACCGGTGGAAACGCTGGAGGCGCAGCATCCCGTGCGCGTCGAGGCCTACGAGCTCGCCGAGGACAGCTGTGGCGCCGGGCGCTACCGCGGCGGCCTGGGCGTGCGCCGCAGCTACCGCGCCCTGGGCGACGACGTGCTGCTGCAGTTGCGCGCCGACCGGATGAAGTTCCAGCCCTATGGCCTGCAAGGCGGCCTGCCTGCCAGCCCCGCATCGAACCGGCTGCAGCGCGGCGACCGGGTCGAGTCATTGCGCAGCAAGGTGGGCATGCGCATCTGCCGCAATGACGTGGTGACCCATACCCAGCCGGGAGGCGGAGGCTTCGGCAATCCGCTGGATCGGCCGCTCGAAGATATTGCACATGACGTCTGGGACCACAAGCTCAGCGCGGCCTTCGTGCGGGAGCACTATCGCGCCGTGGTCGATCCCGCCACCGGCAAGCTCGATGCCGAGGCGACCCAGGCGCTACGGGCCCAGGCCGAGGCCTGAGCGGTAGATTCCCCTCTGCTGCAAACCCTATTCCAACAGGAGCCATCGATGAAACGACGTGTATTCACGAGCACGCTTGCCGCGGCCACCGCATTGCCGCTCTTAGCATTCCACGCCAGGGCGCAAGCTGCAGCGAAGCTGCGAGTCAGGCTCGACTTTTCGCCATGGGGCATGCATGCTGCCATGCACCTGGCGCAGTCAAAGGGCTGGTACAAGGAGCAGGGGCTCGACGTGGAGATCCAGGACGGAACCGGCACCATCAATACATTGCAATTGCTGGCGGCCGGCCAGGTGGACATTGGCCAGGTCGCCTTGGGCACCATGGCGGTTGCCAAGGAAAGCGGCCTCGACCTGATGTCGATCGCGGGCTTTGCGCGCACGGGCGACCTGGCCATCCTCGTGGATGGAAAGCAGAATGTGAAGACCCCCAAGGACCTGGTGGGCAAGAAGCTCGTATGCTTCACCACCAGCCCGTGGACGCCCTTCATCGATGCCTTCTTCAAGGCCAACGGCATGAGCCGCTCGCAGGTCGAGATGGTGATGGTCTCTCCTGCCGCCATGATCTCCACCTACCTGGCCGGCAACAGCGATGGCTTCCTGTCGCAAGCGCCTTTCGGCCAGCCGATGGTGATGAAGGCGCGCAGTGCCTCCGCGCTGCTGCTGACCGACAGCGGCATCAGCTTTCCCAGCTACGGCCTGGCGGCGACGCCGGCCAACATCGCCGCGAAAAAGGATGCCATCTCCAAATTCGCCCGCATCCAGGTGCGTGCGTGGCAGTACATCTACGACAACCACATCGACGAGGCTGTTGCCGCCGTGCTCCAGCAGCGCCCCAATGCGCGCCTGGATGCGGCCGTGGTGAAAGGCCAGATCGAGGCCTACCGGCCCTTCTTCGAAAGCCCCGGCAGCAAGGGCCTGCCCTTTGGCGTGCAGGCGGATGCGGACTGGGCCGCAGCCATTCGCTCTCTTGAGATGAGCGGCCAGATCAAGGCCGGCCACAAGCCTTCGGACTACTACACCAATGCGCTGCTCACCCTCTGATCCACCCGCCTCGGGACGCAACACGATGACTACCCTGCTGGAGATCGAGAACCTGAACAAGGTCTACATGTCGGGCAAGAAGCCCATCCATGCCCTCAAGGATGTCACGCTCCATGTCCGGCAAGGCGAGTTCGTCTCGGTTGTCGGGCCCAGCGGCTGCGGCAAGAGCACGCTGATGCGCTGCATCGCGGGGCTGGAGCCGATTTCCGACGGCCGCCTCGAGCTGGGCGGCAAGGGCATCACCGCGCCGCCCGACGACATGGGCGTGGTGTTCCAGCGGGACTTGCTGCTCGAATGGCGCAACGTCCTGGACAATGTGCTGGTTGCCGCTGAGTTCCAGGGCCTGGACAAGCAGCGGTACAAGGCCCGGGCTGCAGAGCTGCTGTCCTTGTTCGGCCTCGCCGGCTTCACGGACCGCTACCCCCGGGAGCTGTCGGGCGGCATGCGCCAGCGCGTATCGATCTGCCGGGCGCTGCTGCTGGACCCTCAACTGCTGCTGATGGACGAGCCCTTCGGCGCCCTGGACCCGTTCACCCGCGACGCCTTGAACGCGGAATTGCAGCGGACCTGGCTGGAGACGGGAAAGACCGTGGTCTTCATCACCCACTCCATCTCGGAGGCGGTCTACCTGGGAAGCCGCGTGGTCATGATGGCGCGCGGCCCGGGGCGGATTGCCGAAATCCTGCCCATCGAGCTGGAGCGGCCGCGCAGCCTGGCCGTGCGCGAGGCGTCCGAGTTTGCCGCCTATGTCAGCCATATCAAGCAAACCTTTCGCCAGTTGGGCGCATACTGAGGAGCGGACATGAGAGCAATGCTTGCGCACGCCAGCCGGAACTGGCAGGCGCTGATCTCCCTGCTGGTGATCGTGCTGTTGTGGGAGGCGGCCGTGAAAACGATGGGCATCCGCGACTTCATGTTGCCGGCGCCTTCCAAAATCTTCGCACGTTTCCTCGATCAGCCCGCCTACCTGCTCGCCGAATCGTTCGAGACGCTGCGCACCACCCTCTATGGCTTTGCCCTGGCCGTGGTGCTGGGCATTGCCGCAGCCATCGGCATCGTCTATTCCCGCTTCCTGGACCGGACGCTGTACTCGCTGCTGATTGCGATGAACGCCGTGCCCAAGGTCGCGCTGGCGCCGCTTTTCATCATCTGGATGGGAACCGGCACCCTGCCCAAGGTGGCCATCGCCATGCTCATCGCCATTTTCCCGATCCTGATCGACAGCGTTCTCGGCCTGCGCTCGACCGACCCGGACATGCTCGACATGGCCAGGGTCAACAAAGCGTCGCGGGCCAAGATGCTGTGGAAGATCCGCTTCCCCAACGCCTTGCCCAGCATCTTCGCAGGCCTCAAGGTCGGCGTGTCGTTCGCGCTGATCGGCACCATCGTCGGCGAATTCGTGGCCGGCGAGGGCGGCCTCGGTCATGTCATCCTGGTGGCGCAAGGTGCCTTCGACACCTCGACGGTCTTTGTCGCGCTGGCGCTGCTGTGCTTTCTCGGGGTGGTGCTATTCAAGCTGCTCGAATTCCTGGAGGGGCGGCTGCTGGGATGGCATGCCTCACAGCGCATGGGCTCCACGCACTAGGGGCCAATTCTTTCGAGATTCCTGGCGGCCTCGGCCAGGGATTGCAGGCCAGGGGCTGAGGCTTGCAGTGCCATTGATCTTCCCGTAGATCAATGGCACTCCGCGAGCTAGTCGCGCGTTGTACCGGTACGTGGCAACCGCGGTACCGCCATCCGCGCCTTGGCGTCTGCGGGGATCAGTGCCCCAGGCGCCGCAGGCCAAACACGATCAGCATGGCACTCAGCAGCCAGAGCAGCATGCCGTTCAATGCCGGCACTGGCTGGGGGACTGTTGCGGCCGCTGCGCTTACTTCCTGGGTGATAGCCATGCTGGCTGCCATAAACTGACCATCGCCCGAGTAGCTGGCGACGACGCTGTGCTTGCCTGCGGGCAGCACGGATGCCGTCCAGCTTGCCTTGCCATCGGCCAGCGCCACGGAGCCCATGGGTGCACCATTGACGCTGAAGTCGACCGTGCCGGATGGAATGGCTGCGGCCTTTGCCTGCAGTGCATCCTGCGTCGACCGCATGGCGGGAGCCGGCTCGGCGGTCACGGCGGCCGTGAACATCACTGGGTCGCCCGAGCGCGAAGGATTCAGCGATGAAGTGAGCTGCACCGAGCTGTGCGTCTTTTGCGGCTCGGGCTCGGCCGCTATGTCGATGGAATATTCACGCTCGGCCAGGCTGCCGTTGGCATCCTTGACCTGTACGGTGAAGACAAAGTGGCCGCTGGCCGTGGGCGTTCCGCTTAGCGCGCCATCCAGGCCCAGTGCGATACCCGGAGGCAGGCTGCCGGCAATGATGCTGTAGGTATAGGGCGCGGTTCCACCCAAGATGGTCAGCGTCTCGCTGTAGGTCTGGTTTTGGTTGCCGTCTGCCAGTTGTGGCAGCGTGAGCGCAAGCGGCTTGATCACGAAGGTTGCCATGACCGACTTGTGGTCGGTGGGCCAGCCGGTTTGGGGTTCGATGAACGAATCGCTGCCGGACTCATCCACGCGTTGATTGCGTACGATGGATTTCTTCGGGCCGACCATGGTGGCGCCCGCCAGCGTCAGGCGCGCATCGGGGTGGAAGAAGACATAGTCGATGCGATCGCGTTCATCGGCCTCGGGCGCCCAGGTCAGCTTGCTGGTGGCAACGCTGGGGTTGTCCGATGGCCATGTGAAGCCTGGATGCGTGATCGGATTGGGAAACTCGGTGCGATAGGCATCAAGGTAGCCGGCCTGCTCCAGCAGCGTCGTGCTCTGCCATGGAACGATGGTGCCGTGGTGGTCGTACAGCTCCTTCGTCGCCGCATCCCAGTCCAGGTGGGAAGGCTCGTTGAAGTCTCCTGCCATCACCACGAGCCGGCCTTTCTCGCGCTCTTGCTTCGCGTCGGCGATGAACTGGCGTATGGATTCGGGGCGGCCTGATTTTTCGTTCAAGTCCAGAATCAACGAGACGTCGGTGATCGGGCCGGAAGGGATCTTGTTCCAGCCGTATTCGCTGGTCGCGTTGCCAGCGGGCGTGCCGCCGCCATAGCCGCGCGGCAGATAGCAGACATACCACTGGTACTCCAGGTGGCCGGAGTAGACGGCCACCGGCGTGCCGTTCACATCGATCACGGCCTTGGAGAAACGGTTGAATTCCGAAGTCTCCAGAATCGGGTAGCGCGAAACCACGCCTACATCCTTGTCGGGGCCGTAGGAGTTGAACTTGTAGCCGCGCTTGGCCAGGTCATTCACCAGGCGCGTGCCATATGCCGAGCCGGTTTCGCTCAGCGTGACCACATCCGCCCCGGTGTCGCGGATCACGTCCGCGATCATGTCGGGGCCACCCGACCCCACGCCGGTGCCGCGCAGCCAGATGTTGAACTGCAGCACCTTGAGTTCGGTGGACTTGCCATCGAACGTTGGCGGCCCGATGAGTGTCGAGGGATCGAGGGGCTTGGCCTTGACGTCGAAGATTGCGGGCGGTGCAAGCCATTGGTAGCCGTCATTGACGAGCAGAAAGGCGGCGTAGGTGCCCGGCGGCAAATTAGGGATGTCCCATTGGCCGGAGGCGTTCGTGACGTATTTCCAGGGGTCGGAGCTGTTGCTTTGCGCAAAGCTCCAGGGGCCATCCTTTTCAGATCCCGGGCCGTCCATATAGCGCCAGACGCCAATCCAGTTCTTTGCCGCGGCCGTGATGCCGCCGTAGGCCAACGACACGGTCGCGCCTTCGTCGTACGAGCGTTGGTTGCTGGTGAGCAAGCCGCCTTCGGCCTGCGCAATGCCGTCGTCCGTCACTTGGAAGATGATGGGCGTGGACAGCCATTCGTATCCATCGTTGGCAAGCAAGAAGGCGGCATAGCGGCCCGAGGGCAGGCCCGGCAGCGTCACGCTGCCGGCTGCCTGCGCCGGCAGGTAGGCCCACTTCAGCGAGCCCTGCCCACCATTGCTGGAGCGATCCCAGGCGCCGTAGCGGTTACCCGAATCGGGGTAGGCCCAGATCCCCACCCAGTGCTTTGCATTGGGCGAACCCAGCCCCTGAAAGCTCGCCTTGATCGGTGCGGCCTTGGTGTAGACCGACTTGTCGAGCTGCCATTGCACGGGCTCCGCAGCCCGTGCGCCGTGCTGTGGCAGCAGCCAGGCAGATATGGCCAATAGAAGCAAGAGGAGCCAACTGCGGGCAGCCATTCCCTGCCGAGCCCATTTCGAGTAGTCAAACATAGCAGTAGATCTCATGAATCGCGCCCGGGGTCGGTGGGCGCGGGAAAAAGCAGGCACTTTAGGCAGCGCCGGTTACATGGCCGTGACGACCCGCCCGACCGTGGCGGTGCTCCCGGTGCCGGCTACGCATGCATGGTCCGTTCCTGTGGCCATCATCCTAGTGAAAACCATGATTTTGGATATATTTACTTTTAAAGTAATGCATGAGATATTCATCCAAAATCATCAATGCTCGTCCCCACGCGAGCCATGCGAAGGATCTTGTGATGGCAGAACGCTCGTTTGTCGAAGAGGTCAAGAAGCTCCGTCTGGGCGCAGGCGAGGTATTCCACGGCGAAGGTATCCTGGCGGTGACCAAGGCGCTGCTGGAGTCGGGCGTGAACTATGTCGCGGGCTACCAGGGCGCGCCGATATCGCACCTGATGGATGTGCTGGCCGATGCCCAGGACATCCTGGTCGAGCACGGCATCCGCTTTGAGAACAGCGCCAGCGAGGCCACGGCCGCCGCCACGCTGGCGGCCTCGGTCAACTACCCGCTGCGTGGCGCGGTGACCTTCAAGGCCACGGTGGGCACGAACGTGGCGTCCGATGCGCTGGCCAACCTGGCCTCGGGCGGCGTCAAGGGCGGTGCGCTGGTCATCGTGGGCGAGGACTATGGCGAGGGCTCGTCCATCATGCAGGAGCGCAGCCATGCCTTCGCGATGAAGTCGCAGATCTGGCTGCTCGATCCGCGCCCCAGCCTGCCGAGCATCGTGCAGGCGGTGAAAGACGGCTTCGAGCTGTCCGAGGCCAGCAATACGCCCGTGATGCTGCAGCTGCGCATCCGCAGCTGCCATGTGCATGGCAGGTTCACCGCCAGCGACAACCGGCGCCCGGCCTATACCATTGAGCAGGCCATGGCCCAACCGCAGCGCGATGTGGACCGCATCGTGCTGCCGCCGGCAAGCTTTCTGCACGAGCAGGAGAAGATCCGGCAGCGCTGGCCGGCGGCGGTGCGCTTCATCGAGGAGCGTGGCCTCAATGAATTCTTTGCCGAGGACGCCGACGACATCGGCATCGCCTGCCAGGGCGGCAGCTACAACACCTTGATCCGGGCACTGCAGCAATTGGCGCTGGCCGATGCCTACGGCAACACGCAGATACCGCTGTATGTGATGAACGTGGCCTACCCGCTGGTGGATGGCGAGCTGCTGCGCTTTTGCGCGGGCAAGCGCGCCCTGCTGGTGGTGGAGGAAGGCCAGCCCAACTTCGTCGAGCAGAACGTGGCGGCCATCCTGCGCCAGGCCGGCTCGGCCACCCAGCTGCATGGCAAGGATGTGCTGCCGCCCGCGGGGGAATACACCACGGCCGCCATGCTCAAGGGCCTGCGCGCCTTTCTCGCAGCGCACGGCAGGCTGCAGGCGCAGCCCGCGCCGCGCAGGATCATCCCGCTCAAGCCCGCGCTGCCCGAGCCGCAAAGCCCGATCGAGGCCAGCGTGCAGGCGCGCCCGCCGGGCTTTTGCACCGGCTGCCCCGAGCGGCCCATCTTCACTGCGATGAAGCTGGTCGAGCGCGAGCTGGGCGAGCACCATGTGAGCGCCGACATCGGCTGCCACCTGTTCTCCATCCTGCCGCCCTTCAACCTGGGCAACACCACGATGGGCTACGGCCTGGGCGGCGCGGGCGCCGCGGCGTTCAATCCGCCGCAGCCGCAGGAGGGCGGCAAGCGAGTGATCTCGGTCATGGGCGACGGCGGCTTCTGGCACAACGGCCTGACCAGCGGCATCGCCAACGCGGTGTTCAACAAGAGCGACAACCTCACCATCGTCGTCGACAACAGCTACACCTCGGCCACGGGCGGGCAGGACCTTCTCTCGTCGGCGGCGTCCAACCCCACGCGCAGCACCAACCATGCGATCGAGAAGGCGGTGCGCGGCGTGGGCGTGAACTGGGTGCGGACCGTGCCGCGCACCTACGACCTCAAGACCATGGTGGGCACGCTGCGCGAAGCGCTGACCACCAAGGAGCAGGGCCCCAAGGTGCTGGTGGCGCAAAGCGAGTGCATGCTCAACAAGCAGCGCCGCATCAAGCCGCAGCAGCGCGCCGCAGCGGCGCGCGGCGAGCGCGTGGTGCGCGAGCGCTTCGGCGTTGACGCCGATACCTGCACCGGCGATCACTCGTGCATACGTTTGTCGGGCTGCCCGTCGCTGTCCATCAGGCCCAATCCCGATCCGCTGCGCACCGACCCGGTGGCCACCGTCATCGACAGCTGCGTGGGCTGCGGCCTGTGCGGCGAGGTGTCGCATGCGGCCGTGCTCTGCCCCTCGTTCTACCGCGCGCGGATCGTGAGCAACCCCACGCGCTGGGACCGGCTGCGTCAGCGCCTGCGCAGCGCCGTGATCGGCTGGCTGCAGGCGCGCGACCAGCGCCGTCTCGACCGCCATGCCTTTTGAGATCACGACCTGACACCGCCATGAACACCATCCAACCCATCAAGATTGCCATCCTCGCCATGGGCGGCGAGGGCGGCGGCGTGCTGGCCGACTGGATCGTCGACCTCGCGGAGCACAACGACTACATCGCCCAGACCACGTCGGTGCCCGGCGTGGCGCAGCGCACCGGCGCCACCATCTACTATGTCGAGCTGTTTCCGGCCGAGCAGGCGCGCCGCGATGGCGGCCAGCCGGTGCTGGCGCTGATGCCGCTGCCGGGCGATGTGGACGTGGTGCTGGCCTCGGAGCTGATGGAGGCCGGCCGGGCCGTGCAGCGCGGCCTGGTCACGCCCGAGCGCACCACGCTGATCGCCTCCACCCACCGCGTCTATGCGATTGCCGAGAAGACCGCCATGGGCGATGGCCGCGTGGACGATGCCAACCTGCTGGCCCATGCCGAGCGCGCCGCCAAGCGCTTCGTGCGCTTTGACATGGCCGCGGCCGCGCAGGCCAGCGGCAGCGTGGTCAGCGCCGTGCTGTTCGGCGCGCTTGCCGGCGCCGGTGTGCTGCCATTCTCGCGTGCGCAGTTCGAGGCCACCATCGAGCGTGGCGGCGTGGGCGTCAAGGCCAGCCTGAAGGCTTTTGGCGGCGCGTATGGGCAGACGCAGCAGGTGGACGAAGCAATGCCTGCCCAAGACGCCGAGGTCTCGGCCGGCCGGCCGGCCAATCCCCAGGTGGCGGCGCTGCTGCGGCGCGTGGAGCAAGGCTTCGCGGCCGATGCCCGGGGGCTGGTCATCGAGGGCCTGCGCCGCATGCTCGACTACCAGGACGCGGGCTATGCCGCGCTCTACCTCGACCGCCTGGCGCGGGTGCAGGCCCTGGCCGCGGGCTCCGGCGCGCTGCTGCGCGAGACGGCGCGGCACCTGGCGCTGTGGATGAGCTACGAAGACACGATCCGCGTGGCCGATCTCAAGACCCGCGCCAGCCGCTTTGCGCGCGTGCAGTCCGAGGTGGGCGTGCAGCAGGGCCAGCAGCTGGCGATCCATGAGTTCATGCACCCGCGCATCGAGGAAATCTGCGAGACCCTGCCCGCGGGGCTGGGCCGCTGGCTGGCGCGTCCGCATGCCGTGCACCGCCTGCTGGCGCGCTTCACGCGCGAAGGCCGGGTGGTCGCCACCAGTTCGCTGCGCGGCTATCTGCTGCTGTGGGGGCTGTCGCGCCTGCGCGGCATCCGGCGGCGCACGCTGCGCTACCAGCTCGAGAACGCGCGCATCGAACAATGGCTGGCGCATATCGAGGCGGCGGCGGCCCACAACCCGGCCCTGGCGGTAGAGGTCGCGCAATGCCAGCGCCTGGTCAAGGGCTACAGCGACACGCATGCGCGCGGCCTGGCGAACTACCTGCGCCTGATGGACGCGGTGCGCGCCGCGGGCCAGCGCCTGGCGCCGGCCACGCTGCGCGAACTGCGCGAAGCCGCGCTGGCCGACGAACACGGCAAGGCATTGCAGGCGGCACTCGCGCGCCATGCCCTGGCTTGAGGCTGCCATGCATTTTTCTTCTCACTACAACCATCGGGGAGACAGACCATGAAGATCGCCATCCTGGGCGGCGGCCACGGCTGCCATGCGGCCGCGGCCGACCTGTCGGAAGCCGGGCACGAGGTGCGCCTGTGGCGGCGCGATGCCGCGGCGGCGGCCGCACTCGCCGCTGCCGGATCGATCATCCTCAAGGATGCGGCGGGCGCGCGCGAAGTACCGATTGCGCTTGCCACGGCCGACATCGGCCTGGCGCTGCGTGGCGCGCAGCTGATCGTCATCCCCAGCCCTGCGACCGCGCAGGCCGACATCGCCGCCGCGATGGCGCCGCATTTGGCCGACGGGCAGGTGGTATTCCTGCCGCCCGGTACCTTCGGCAGCTATGCAATGGCGCAACAGGTGCGCGCCGCGGGCAGTGGGGCCGATGTCGCCTGGGCCGAGACTGGCACGCTGCCCTACCTGGCGCGCAAGCACGGGGCGCGAGAGGTCAACGTCACCATCCGTGCCGTGCGCCTGCCCACCGGCGTGTACCCGGCCCGCAAGCAGGCCGAAGCGATCGAGGTGATCCGGCAGGCCTATCCAAGCGTGCATGGCTGCGGCGATGCATTGTCGGGTGCGCTGATGAACGCGGGCCCCGTGATCCATCCGCCGCTGATGGTCATGAATGCCGCGCCGCTGCAGCATTTCGAGCGCTGGGACATCCACGACGAAGGCACGCAGCCGGCCGTGCGCGCGGTCACCGACCGGCTCGACCGGGAGCGCATCGCGGTGCGCGAAGCGCTGGGCTACGGCGCCCCCCACTACCCGCTGGCAGACCATTACGACAACGACCGCTGGATGTACGGCGACGCGCACAGGCAGCTCGTCAAGTCGGGCGACTGGCGCGAGAACATCGACCTGCAGCGGCACCGCTACATTGCCGAAGACACCGAGATGGGCCTGGCCTTTCTCGCCTCCGCGGCGCGCTGGGCCAAGGTCGATGCCCCGGTCGCGCATGGGCTGCTTGCCATCGTGGGCGGCTTCCTGGGGCGGGACCTGCGCCAGGGGCCGCGCACGCTCGATGCCCTGGGCCTGGCCGCGCTCGACCGGGCGGCGCTGCAGCAGCGGCTGCACGAAGGAGTGCGGCCATGATGGCACCGAGCGCACCACCGCGGACACCGCCACGGACACCACTCATCGCCGCGGTCGGCGCCGGCCGCATGGGCCGCGGCATCGCGGTCGCATTCGCCTATGCCGGCCACCGCGTGGCGCTGGTCGATCTCAAGCCGCGGCCCGCGCAGGATGCCGCTCGCCTGCGCGACGAGGCCTTCGGCGAGATCGGCGGCAGCCTGGCGGCGCTGGCGCGGCTGGGCGCGCTGGATGCCGCGCTGGTGCCGGCCATCGAGGAACGGATCGATTTCATCGCCGCGGCCGAAGCCGGCCCCGCGCTGGCCGCGGCCGAGCTGGTGCTCGAAGGTGTGCCCGAGACCCTGCAGGCCAAGCGCGCCGCGTTCGAGCAGCTCAATCGCCATTGCCGCGAAGACGCCATCCTCGCGTCGACCACCAGCAGCATCCTGGTCACGCAGATTGCGCAGCTCGTGCACCGGCCCGAGCGCTTTTTGAACATGCATTGGCTCAATCCGGCCTACCTGATTCCGGTGGTCGAGCTGAGCGCGCACGCGGGCACCGATGCCGGGGTGCTGCGCCGCGCGGCCGCGCTGCTGGAATCGATAGGCAAGGTGCCGGTGCGCTGCGCCGCTGCGCCCGGCTACATCGTTCCGCGCCTGCAGGCGCTGGTGATGAACGAGGCGGCGCGCATGGTCGAGGAGGGCGTGGCCAGCGCCGAAGAGATCGACAAGGCCACGCGCCACGGCCTCGGGCTGCGTTTCGCGGCGCTGGGCGTGGTGGAGTTCATCGACTACGGGGGCTGCGACATCCTGCACCATGCGAGCCGCGAGATGTCGGCCTCGGTCGACGCGCAGCGCTACGCGGCGCCGGCCATCATCGGCCGCATGGTCGATGAGGGGCGTGTGGGCCTGAAGTCGGGCAGCGGCTTCTATGACTACGCCGGCCGCGACATCGCCGCCTACCGCGAGGACGTGCTGGCGCGCACCTTCTCCGTGCTGCGCAACGCCGGCCTGTGGCGGCCCGCGGCGAGCGCGCTCGTTGCAGCCGGAGAGGCCAAGGCATGACAAGCGCTCACACCTCTTGTTCCGGGCGCCGCGCACTGATCGGCGCACTGATCCGCGCATTGATCCACGCACCGCTGCTGGCGGCGATGGCAACGGCTGGCCCGCTGGCCGCCGCCCAGCCCTGGCCCGGCAAGCCGGTGCGCTTCGTCGTCTCCTTTCCGCCCGGCGGCCTGGCCGATGTGATGATGCGACTGCTGCAGCAGCCATTGGCCGATGCGCTGGGCCAGCCGGTGCTGATCGAAAATCGCAGCGGCGCCTCCGGCAACCTGGCCGCCGACGTGGTCGCCAAGAGCGGCGACGGCCACAGCTTCCTGGTCACCACCTCGACCGTGGAGTCGGTCAATCCCTACATGTTCGCCAGCATGCCCTTCAACCCCGGCAAGGACCTGGCGCATGTCGCGCTGCTGGCCAATAGCCGCCTGTTCCTCGTCGCGCGGCCCGGCCTGCCGGTGCGCGACCTGAAAACCTTCGTCGAATACGCGCGCGCCAACCCGGGCAAGCTGAGCTACGGCTCGCCCGGCACCGGCAGCACGCCGCACCTGGCGGGCGAGATGTTCAAGCAGGCAGCCGGCTTCTTCGCCACCCATGTGCCCTACCGCGGCGCGCAGCCGGCGTTGCAGGACGTGTTGGCGGGGCAGATCGATTTCGCCTTCGTGCCGGGCACCGCGCTGATCTGGGCGCGCAACGGCAAGCTCCGCCTGCTTGCGGTCGCCAGTCCGTCGCGCGCGCCCGAGGCGCCGGATACGCCGACCTTTGCCGAACAGGGCTTTGGCGAGGTGCAGGTCGACACGCTGTTCGGCGTCTATGCGCCGGCCGGCACGCCGCCCGAAGTGGTGGAGCGGCTGAACCGCGAGATCAACCGGCCGCTCGCGCTGCCGTCGACCAAGGCGCGTTTCGCCGAGATCGGCGCCGAGCCGATGCCGATGAGCGCGGCCGCATTCAAGTCCGCCGTGCAGGCCGAGAGCGTGCGCTTAGCCGCCCTCGTGAAGGCGCGGCAGATCAAGGCCGAATGAGTGGCCCACCCATCGAGCCATTGACCAAGGAACGCCCCATGTCCAACCCACCCACCACGCTGAGCCTGCGCGTCGCCGAAGCGACCCGGTTGAACCCGCTGATCCGCAGCTTCGTGCTGCGCCGCGCCGACGGCATGCCGCTGCCCGGCTTTGGCGCCGGATCGCATCTGCGCGTGCGCGTCAGGCTGGCGGACGGCACGCTGGACTGGCGCCACTACTCGCTGATCGATACGGAGCAAGGCGGCCGCGAGGCACCGGCCGAATACCGCATCGCGGTGCGGCTGGAAGATGCCGGGCGCGGCGGCTCCCGCTTCATGCACGAGGGCGTGCAGGCCGGCGACATGATCGAGGTGGAGCCGCCGAAGAACGACTTTGCGCTCGGCGCGCATGCCGGCTGCGCGGTGCTGGTGGCCGGCGGCATAGGCATCACGCCGCTGGCCAGCATGGCGGCCGCGCGCCGCGCTGCCGGCCTGCCGGTGCGCATGCTCTACGCGGGCCGCAGCCGGGCGCTGATGGCCTTGGTGCCCGAGTTGCAGGCCTTGCTCGGCGATGCGCTGGCCGTGCATGCCGACGAAGAGCAGGGCGCGCCGCTCGATGTGGTGGCCCTGCTGGACGGCTGCGCGAGCGAAGACCAGCTCTACGTCTGCGGACCGCGCGTGATGCTCGACGCGGTGCTGGCAGCCAGCGATGCCCGCGGCTGGCCGCGCGAGCGCGTGCATTTCGAGCTGTTCACCGCGCCAGTGGCGGCCGCGGGCGACCAGGCCATCGATCTGGTGCTGGCGCAAAGCGGCCGGCAGTTCACCGTGCCGGCCGGCCAGTCCATCCTCGACTGCCTGATCGAGCACGGCTGCGATCCGCTGTTCGACTGCAAGCGCGGCGAATGCGGCGTCTGCGCCGCGGCGGTGATCGAGGGCGACATCGACCACCGCGACGCCGTGCTGAGCGCCGCCGAGCGCGCCAGCGGCAAGGTGATGCAGATCTGCGTCTCGCGCGCCAAGGGGGCCCGCCTGGTGCTCGATCTCTGACGCCGGACATTCACCTCCACCCAGCTTTACCCACCTTGTCCACAGGAGTCCCGCGATGACCTCCCCGCTGCTGTCCCGCCGTCAAATCTTGTCCTGTCTGCCGCTGGCTGCGGCGCCTGCGCTGGCGGCAGCCAGCGCCAAGCCCATCGAATGGGTCGTCGGCTATGCCGCCGGCGGCGGCTCCGATGTGGTGGCGCGCATGCTGGCCGAGGCCATGGGCAAGTCCATGGCCGAGCCCTTGATCGTGATCAACAAGCCGGGGGCCGGCTCCAACATCGCGGCCGACTATGTCGCCAAGGCCCGCGATGCCGACCACATGGTGTTCACCGCCGACTCCGCCGTGCTGGCGGCCAACCCCTTCCTCTACAGCAAGCTCAGCTACAGCGCCGAGAAGGACTTCGCACCGGTGGGCCTGATCGCGCGCTTTCCGCTGGTGCTGGTGGTGCATCCGAATGCCGCTGCCAAGAACCTCCAGGACTTCATGGCCTGGGCGCGCCGCGAGCCGCAGGGCCTGAGCTACGGCAGCCCGGGAACGGGCAGCCCGCACCACCTGGTGACCGAGCTGTTTCGCCAGCAGACCGGCCTCAAGCTCACCCATGTGCCCTACCGCGGCGCCGCCCCGGCGATGGCCGATGTGGTGGGGGGCCAGCTGCCCTTCATGTTCGTGGACACGTCCAGTGGCAGCGGATTCCTGAGCTCCGGCAAGGTGCGGCCCATAGGCGTGGCCAGTGCCCAGCGGCTCAAGAGCATGCCCGAGATCCCCACCCTGGCCGAGCAGGGGCTGGCCGGCTTCGATGCCTATGCCTGGCAGGCCCTGGTGGGGCCGGCCGGCGCCAGCGCGGCCACGGTGCGCACGCTGAACCAGCACCTCAACGAGGCGCTGGGCTCCACCGCCATCCGCGCCCGCATGCAGACGCTGGGCATAGAGCCGCTGCCCAGCACCCCGCAGGAGCTGGCGCGCTTTGCCGCGCAGGAGCGCGAGCGCTGGGGGCGCGTGGTGCGCGAAGCCAACATCAAGCTGGATTGAGGAGGAGCCGCCATGGACCGCTACCGCAACAAGCCCGCCGCCATCGCAGCGCTCGTGCGCGACACCGAGGTGCACCGGGATTGCTATATCGATCCCGAGGTTTTCGCGCTGGAGATGCAGCACCTGTTCGCCAACACCTGGGTCTACGTCGGCCACGCCAGCCAGGTGCCCAAGCCGGGCGACTACTTCGCCACCACGGTGGGCGACCAGCCGGTGGTGATGGTGCGCCACACCGACCAGAGCATCAAGGTGCTGTACAACCGCTGCGCGCACAAGGGCGTGAAGGTCGCGCCCGACGGCTGCGGCAGCACCGACAAGTTCTTCCGCTGCCCCTACCACGCCTGGACCTACCGCACCGACGGCAAGCTGCTGTCCATCCCGCTGAAAAAGGGCTACGAGAACACCGGCTTCGAGAGCTGCGAGGCCAGCGCCGGGCTGGCCGCGGTGGGCGCGGTGCAGGTCTACCGCGACTTCGTGTTCTGCCGGCTCAACCCCGAAGGCATGGGCTTCGAGGAGTTCTTCGGCCCCGCGCTGTCCACGCTGGACAACATGGTCGAGCGCTCGCCCGAGGGCCGGCTGGAGGTGGCCGGCGGCGTAATGCGCTACCTGCACCGCTGCAACTGGAAGATGCTGGTCGACAACCAGACCGACACCTGCCACCCCATGGTCGCGCATGAATCCTCGGCCGGCACCGCGGTCAAGGTCTGGGAAAACGCGCCGCCCGGCACGCCCAAGCCCATGGCGGTGGAGCTGTTCGCGCCCTTCGTGAGCCCCTACGAGTTCTTCGAGAACATGGGCATCCGCGTCTGGCCCAACGGCCACGGCCACACCGGCGTGAGCGATTCCATCCACGCCGACTATTCGCCCGCGCCTGGCTACTGGGAGAGCATGGCCGCCGCCTATGGCGAAGACAAGGCCAGGGCCATCCTCAGTGACGTGCGCCACAACACGGTGTACTTCCCCAACATCATGGTCAAGGGGCCGATCCAGACGCTGCGCGTCTTCCGCCCGCTGGCGGCCGACCGCACCCTGGTCGAAAGCTGGACCTTTCGCCTCGTGGGCGCGCCGGACCTGCTGCTGGAGCGCACCCTCATGTACAACCGCCTGGTCAACGCGCCCACCTCGGTGGTCGGCCATGACGACCTGGAGATGTACGAGCGCGCCCAGCAGGGCCTGGCCTCGCGTGGCTCGCAGTGGGTCAACGTGGGCCGGCTGTTCGAGCCGGCGGAAAAAAGCCGGGAAGACGGGCAGGAAGGGGCCGTGACCAACGGCACCAACGAATGGCAGATGCGCAGCCAGATGCGCGCCTGGGTGCGCTTCATGACCGCCGGCATGCACGAAGGAGCTGAAGCATGAGCACACATTTGCCCACCGACCAGCAGCTCATCGACTTCGTGCTCGACGAGGCCGCGCTGCTGGACGAGCTGCGCTTCGACGACTGGCTGGCCCTGTTCACCGATGATGGCCACTACTGGATGCCGTTGGCCCATGGCCAGACCGATGCGCGCCTGCATGCCTCTCTGCTCTACGAAGACCGGCTGCTGCTGCAGGTGCGCATAGAGCGCCTGCGCGGCGCGCGCACCTTCTCGCAGCAGCCCACCAGCCGCTGCCACCACCTGCTGCAGACCCCGCGCGTGACGGCGCGCGACGATGCGGCCGGCACCTACGCCTGCCGCACGGCGTTCCACTACATCGAGACCCGCCAGGACGAGCAGACGCTATACGCCGGCTGGGCCAGCCACGAGCTGGTGCGCCAGGGCGACGGTGCGCTGCGCATGCGGCTCAAGCGCGTCGACCTGGTGAACTGCGATGCCGCGTTCGGCAATATGCAACTCTTCATGTGAGGCCCGCCATGTCCGCCACGAACTCTGCCATCGAAACCTTCGCGCCCGCAGAGCGCACGCTGCCGGCGATGCTGGCGCAGCAGTGCCGCCGCTTTGCGCAGCGCACCCTGCTGATTGCGGGCGACACCCGCTGGAGCTATGCCGACGCGCTGCGCACCGCCCAGGCCATGGGCGCGGTGCTGCGCGCCGCCGGCCTGCGCGCCGGCGACCGCGTGGCGCTGATGTGCGGCAACCGCGCCGAGTTCCTGCAGGCCTTTCTGGGCTGCGCCTGGATCGGCGCCGTTACCGTGCCCATCAACACCGCCGCGCGCGGCGCCACGCTGCGGCACATTCTGGCCAATTCCGGCGCGCGGCTGTTTGTCGCCGAGGCCGAGGGCCTGGCCGCGCTGCAAGGGCTCGAAGCGCGCGCCAGCCTGCCGCTGGAGCGGGTATGGCGCATCGATGCGCCGCCGCAGCCCGGCACCGAGCCCTTCCCCGCACCGGGCGATGGACTGGGCGAACCGGCGCCCGTGCAGCCCGGCGACACGCTGGCCATCCTCTACACCTCGGGCACGACCGGTCTCTCGAAGGGTGTGTGCTGCCCGCATGCGCAGTTCTACTGGTGGGGCCGGCACACCGCGCAGCTGCTCGGGCTGGGCGATGCAGAGGTGCTGCTGACCACGCTGCCGCTGTTTCACACCAATGCGATGAACGCCTTTTTCCAGGCGCTGCTGACCGGCTCCACGCTGGTGGTGGAGAAGCGCTTCTCGGCCTCGGGCTTCTGGCCGGCGCTGGTGCGCCACCAGGCCACCGCCACCTATGTGCTGGGCGCGATGGTGCCCATCCTGCTGTCCAAGGAGGCCACGCCGCAAGACCGGGGGCACCGCGTGCGCATCGCGCTGGCGCCGGGCGTGCCGCCGCGCTTTCATGCGCAGTTCAGCGCGCGCTTCGGCATGCGGCTGTTGGACGGCTATGGCTCCACCGAGACCAACTTCGTGATCGGGCTCGACGCCGAGCAGCGCCCCGGCAGCATGGGCCGCGTGGCGCCGGGCTTCAGCGCGCGCGTGGCCGACGAGCACGACGAGGAGGTGCCGCCCGGCACGCCCGGCGAGCTGCTGCTGCGCGCCGACGAGCCCTTCGCCTTTGCCACCGGCTACTTCGGCATGCCCGACAAGACGGTGGAGGCCTGGCGCAACCTGTGGTTCCACACCGGCGACCGCGTGGTGCGCGATGCCGACGGCTTCTTCACCTTTCTCGACCGGCTCAAGGACGCGATCCGCCGCCGCGGCGAGAACATCTCCAGCTACGAGGTCGAGCAGGTGCTGCTCAGCCACCCGGCCGTGGCGGTGGCGGCGGTATTCCCGGTCAAGAGCGAGCTGGCCGAGGACGAGGTCATGGCCGCCATCGTGCCGCGCGAGGGCGCCGCGCTCGACCCGGTGGAGCTGGTGCGCTTTTGCGAGCCGCGCATGGCGTATTTCGCGGTGCCGCGCTACCTGGAGTTCATGGCCGCGCTGCCCGCGACCGAGAACGGCAAGGTGCAGAAGTTCAAGCTGCGCGAGCGCGGCATCACGCCGCGGACCTGGGACCGCGAGGCGGCCGGTGTCCAGCTCAAGCGCTGACCCCTCGGAGACTCCCGCATGCAAGCCCTTCGACTTCTCGGTGCGCTGCTGTGCACCGCCTGCCTGGCCCTTGGGGCCGCTGCCGCCGCCTCGCAGGACGCCTACCCCAGCAAGCCCATCCGCATCATCGTGCCCTTTCCGCCCGGTGGCGGCAGCGACCTGGTGGCCCGCACCGTGGCGGCGCGCCTGGGCGAGCGCTGGAAAGTGCCGGTCATGGTGGACAACAAGCCCGGCGGCAACACCATCATCGCGGCCGAGGCGGCGGCCAAGGCCGCGCCCGACGGCTACACCCTGTTCGTGGCCATCGATTCCACGCTGGCCATGAACCAGAGCCTCTACAGCAAGCTGCCCTACGACCCGGCCCGGAGCTTCGCGCCGGTGACGCTGGCCATCACCATGCCCATGGTGCTGGCGGTGCACCCGTCGGTCAGCGCGCGCAGCGTGGGCGAGCTGCTGGCGGCGGCCCGCGCCCAGCCGGGCCGCCTGGCCTATGCGCACGGCGCCATGCCGGCGCAGGTGGCGGGCGAGGTCTTCAAGAGCGCCACCGGAGTGGACCTGCTGGCCGTGCCCTACAAGGGCGGCGCGCCGGCCATGACGGACACCGTGGGCGGCCAGGTGCCGCTGATCTTCGATGCGCTCGGGCCGGCCATGCCCTACCTCAAGGGCGGCAAGGTGCGGGCGCTGGCGGTGACCAGCGCGCAGCGCAACCCGCTGCTGCCCGAGGTGCCCACGCTGGCCGAATCCGGCGTTGCCGGCGTGGACCTGCTCACCTGGATCGGCTTCGTGGTGCCGGCTGGCACCCCGGCGGCCATCGTTGCCCGGCTGCACCGCGAGCTGGCCGCCATCCTGCAGATGCCGCAGACGCGCGAGCTGCTGTCGGGCATGGGCATGACGGTGGTGGCCGGCACGCCCGAGCAGTTCGCGCAGACCATCCAGGGCGACGCGCAGAAATTCGGCCGCATCATCCGCGCGGCCGGCATCAAGCTGGACTGAACATGACTGCATACATCCAACGCAGGGGCTATGAGGGCGTGGCGCTGGCCGTGCCGGTGACGGTGCCCTACGAACGCTATTCCATTCGCGGCGCGCACTGGTTCCTGGGCCAGGCCGTGCGCGGCCTGCTCGCCGGCAGCGGGCTGGCCAAGGAGCAGATCGACGGCCTGACGGTCAGCAGCTTCTCGCTGGCGCCCGACACGGCGGTGGGCGTGACCCAGCACCTGGGCCTGTCGCCGCGCTGGCTCGACCACATCCCCACCGGCGGCGCCTCGGGCGTGATGGCGCTGCGCCGCGCGGCCCGTGCCGTGCAGTGCGGCGATGCCGAGGTGGTGGCCTGCGTGGCGGCCGATACCAACCATGTGGATTCGTTCCGCCAGACGCTGGGCGCCTTCAGCGACTTCGCGCGCGATGCCAGCTACCCCTATGGCGCGGGCGGGCCGAATTCCATGTTCGCCTTCATCACCGCAAGCTACATGCGTACCTATGGCGCGCAACGCGAGGATTTCGGCCGCATCGCCGTGGCCCAGCGCAGCAATGCGCTGCGCAACCCCAATGCGCTGTTCAAGAAGCCGCTCACATTGGACGAATACCTGGCGGCGCGGCCGATCTCCGAGCCCATACATTTGTTCGACTGCGTCATGCCCTGTGCCGGCGCCGAGGCCTTCCTGGTGATGGCGCCCGAGCGCGCGCGCGACCTGGGCCTGCCGCACGTGCTGCTGCATGGCGCGATCGAGCGCCACAACGCCTATGCCGACGATCCGGTGATGCTGCGCGGCGGCTGGGCCATGGACCGCGATGACCTCTACGCCCAGGCCGGCCTCAAGCCGCAGCACATCGATCTGCTGCAGACCTATGACGACTATCCGGTGATCTCGATGATGCAGATTGAGGACCTGGGCTTTTGCGCCAAGGGCGAGGGCCCGGCCTTCGTGCGCGCGCACGACCTGACGCACGCCGGCGACTTTCCGCACAACACCAGCGGCGGCCAGCTCTCCTGCGGCCAGGCGGGCGCGGCTGGCGGTTTTCTCGGCATGACGGAGGCGCTGCGCCAGCTCACCGGCCAGGCCGGCGAGCGCAGCGTGGCGGGCGCAAGCACCGCCATGGTGGGCGGCTTCGGCATGGTGACTTATGACCGTTGCCTGTGCACCGGCGCCGTGATCCTGGGGAAAAGCGAATGACCATGCCCTTCATGAAACCGCCGCGCAAGAACCCGGTGCTGCGCACCGCGCAGATCAACCTGCCGCCGGCCGCGCGCGGCCGCGTGGCCCTGGGCCTCACGGCCGCGGCCGCCGAAGGCCGCTTCGCGCTGCAGGTCTGCGCCGAATGCGGTGCCCTGCAGTACCCGCCGCGCGAGGCCTGCCACCGCTGCCTGTCGCCCGAGCTGCCCTGGCAGCCGCAAAGCGGCAGTGGCGAGCTGCTGGCCTCGACCACGCTGGCCCACAGCAACGACCTGTACTTCCGCGAGCGCCTGCCCTGGCGCCTGGGCATGGTGCGGCTCGATGCCGGGCCCAGCGTCATGGTCCATCTGCATGGCGAAGTCGCAGCCGCACCCTGCCGTGTGCGGGTGCAGGCGCGGCTGGACCGCGCCGGCCAGGCGGTGCTGATCGGATACCCCGAGAAAGGAACGGAGAACATGGCTGACGACCCCATGCTGCGCGAAATGGCCAGCGACCCCAAATACCGCAAGGTGCTGGTGACTGACGGCAAGACCGCCGCCGGCCAGGCCGTGGCCCTGGCCATGGTCAAGGCCGGCGCTGACATCGTCTGGGTCGGCCATGCCGAGCCCTGGAAGCAGCTGCCGGGCCTGGCCGAGCTGGCGGCGCTGCCGCAGGTTGCGCTGGTGCCGCTGGACGTGACCGATGAGCGCTCGGTCAGCACCCTGGCCGGCCAGATCGGCGGCAAGGTCGACATCGTGGTCAACACGGCCGAGCTGCACCGGGGCTTCGGCATTGCGGCGCGGCGCGGCACCGACGTGGCCAAGGCCGAGATGGAGGTCAACTACCTCGGCTTGCTGCGGCTGGCGCAGTGCTTTGGCCCGGCGCTCCAGGGCCGCTCGGCCGACGGCGCGGCGCATGCCACGGCCTGGGTCAACCTGCTGTCGATCTATGCGCTGGCCAACTTTCCGCCGCACGGCACCTACTCGGCCTCCAAGGCCGCGGCGCTGTCGCTGGCGCAGTGCCTGCGCGCCGAGATGCGCCCGGCCGGCATCCGCGTGGTCAACGTCTTTCCCGGCCCCATCGACGACGAGTGGAACCAGAACCTGCCGCCCCCGAAGCTGGCCCCGGCCGCGCTGGCCTCGGCCATCGTCAAGGCGCTGAAGGATGGCGTGGAGGACATCTACCCCGGCGACGTCGCCCAGGAATGGCTGGAGCGCTGGCGCCACAACCCCAAGGTACTTGAACGTGAACTTGCCGCAGGAGGATATTGACATGCAAACCCCTCACGACCTGTTGGGAGGCATGGCGCTGGCCATCGCCACCGGCCGCATCCGTGTCGTCGACCTGACGCAGACGCTGAGCCCGGATTTCCCCGCCATCGCGCTGCCGCCCGAGATGGGCCAGTGCCAGCCGTTCCGCATCGAGCAGATCTCGGCCTACGACGAACGCGGCCCGGGCTGGTACTGGAACAACTTCTCCTGCGGCGAGCACACCGGCACCCACTTCGATGCGCCCATCCACTGGATCTCGGGCCGCGACCTGCCCAACAACGCGGTGGACAGCATCCCGCCGCAGCACTTCATCGCCCCGGCCTGCGTGATCGACTGCAGCGCCCAGGCCGCGGCCGACCCCGACTACCTGATGGGCGTGGCCGATATCGAGCGCTTCGAGGCCGCGCACGGCCGCATTCCCGAGGGCCACTGGGTGCTGATGCGCACCGACTGGGCGCGGCGCTGGACGCAGGCGCGCGATGCCCAGGCCTTCCAGAACTTCGACGCCAGCGGCCAGCACACGCCGGGGCCGGACACCGAGGCGGTGCGCCTGCTGGTCGAGCAGCGCGGCGTGCTGGGCTTTGGCACCGAATCCATAGGCACCGACGCCGGCCAGGGCTACCACCTGCGCCCGCCCTACCCCTGCCACTCGCTGATGCACGGCGCCGGCAAGTACGGCCTGCAATGCCTGACCAACCTCGACCAGCTGCCGCCCACCGGCGCGCTGGTGGTGGCGGCGCCGCTGAAGATCGAGAACGGCAGCGGCAGCCCGCTGCGCGTGCTGGCATTGGTGGAGGGCCAGGCATGAAGACCAACAAGGTCGCGGCGGTGACGGGCGGCAGCGCCGGCATCGGCAAGGTGATCTGCGAACAGCTGCTGGAGCAGGGCTACGAAGTCGTCTCGCTGGCGCGGCGGCGCACCGGGATAGCCCACCCGCGGCTGCACAGCATCGAGGTCGACCTGGCCGACCGCGCCGCCACCGCCGAGGCGGTGCAGGCCATGGTGCGGCAGCACGAGGTCACCACCCTCGTGCACAACGCCGGCGTGATCCGCGCCGCGCTGCTGCCCGAGGTCAAGCTCGGCGATCTGGATGCGCTGGTCGAGCTGCACCTGGGCTGCGCCGTGCAGATGCTGCAGGCCGCGCTGCCCACGATGCGCGCGCGGCGCTTTGGCCGCGTGGTGCTGCTGTCCTCGCGCGCCGCGCTGGGTCTCGCCACGCGCACCAGCTACTCGGCCACCAAGGCCGGCATGCTGGGCATGGCGCGCACCTGGGCGCTGGAGCTGGCGCCCGAGGGCATCACCGTCAACGTGGTCGCGCCCGGGCCGATCCGCACCGACATGTTCTACGACGTGGTGGAGCAGGGCAGCGACAAGGAGCGCCAGCTCGCCGCCTCGGTGCCCGTGCGCCGGCTGGGCGAGCCGGCCGACGTGGCGCGCGCCGTGAGCTTCTTTGCCGATGCCGCCAATGGCTTCGTCACCGGCCAGGTGCTCTACGTCTGCGGCGGCACCAGCGTTGGCAGCCTGGCGCTGTAGCGGGCCTGCTCAGCCCGGCAGCCGGTGCAGCTCGATGATGCGCCGCAGCGTCACCTTGAGCGCCTCGGCGCGCTTGAGGCCGAAGGGCTGCAGCACGCGCAGCTCATGCTCCTTGGCCTTCTGGATCAGGTCGGCCACCAGGGTCTGGCCGGCCGGCGCGATGCGCACCATGGTCAGGCGCCGGTCGCTCTCGTGCGCGAAGCGTTCCACATAGCCCTTGGCCTCCATGCGGTCGAGCAGGCGCGTGACCGTGGGCTGCTTGCTGACCGAGATCTGCGCCAGCCGCCCGGTGCTGATGCCGGGCGTGCCCGTCAGCGAAGCCAGGATGCGCCACTCGGTGATCGACAGGCCCTCGGCCTCGACCACCGCATGGAATTCGGCCGAGATCAGCTTGCTGGCCTGGGCCAGCAGGGCCGGCAGGTAGTCGTCCACAAAGGGCAGGGGCTGCTCCTGTGCCTGCTCGTCCATATCGGTGCTGGCCATGTCGCGCGCGCTCATCTGCCGGCTGTCAGGCACGCTGGGCACGGAGCGCCGGGCTGCGCCAGCAGTTTTTCAGGGTGAGGCGGCAACGATCATCTAGAGGCATGGCGTAGAACTTGAAAAAAACCGGGGTAGCAGCCAGTGGAGCGGAAGTGCTTGGGAAGGGCAATTCTATGTTGCAAGTGAGCGGCTGGAGGCGGCAGTAGGCATGGAGCGCGCCATGGGGCCCGCACCATCGGCGCGAAAGCCTGTACCCATTGCAAGGTGCCCAGAGCAATTTAACCTATTTGACAAATACCGCGAACACGACGACCGCTACAGCGAGCTTGCCGGCCTGTTTCAACGCCAGGTGAACGCCGCCTACGTCGAGCCCGGCTACATCGGCATGAAGAACATCCCTAAGTCATCAACCAGCCGCCAGCTACGTCCAGCACCTGGCCGGTCACAAACCGTGACTGGTCGGAGGCAAAGAACAGGCAGGCGTCGCTGACCTCGTTCGGCGTGCCCAGGCGGCGCAGTGCCGTGACTTGAGTCACCGCATCATTCACCTCCTGGGCCACGGATTTCAGCAATGGCGTGCTGATGCGGCCCGGGGCCAGCGCATTGACCGTGATGCCATGAGGCCCGAGTTCCGCCGCCCAATGTCGTGTCAGGCCGATCAACGCAGCCTTAGTGGCTGCATAGTGGGCAGCCACGATATCGCAATATGCTTTGCCTGCAACCGAGGACATGTTGATGACTCTGCCGCGCTGGCGCTCCATCATCTGCGGTGTCGCCAGCCGGGTGAGGTTGAAAACGCCGTTGAGGTTCACATCCACCACCCGATTCCATTCCTCGACAGGCATTTCCCATACGTTCAGTGCGCGTCCCTGGGTTTTGGGCGATATCCCCGCGTTATTCACAAGAATGTCCACCGCGCCGAGCTTTGCAGAGATGGTTGCATAGGCCTGCGCACAGGAGTGGTAGTCGCTGACATCCGCTTGTGCGAAGAAGACATGGCATCCGTCCCGCTCTAGCCTCGCCGCATAGTCGGCACCAGCCTCGCCATTGAAGTCGATGAGGCCGACATGGGCGCCTTCGGCTGCAAGGCGCTCGACAATGGCTGAACCAATACCTCCCACGGCACCAGTGACGATGGCGACTTGGTCTTGTAGCTGCTGGGTCATGGCTTTACCTTCAGCATGATCTTTCCAATGTGCTGGCTGCTGTTCATCAGCTCGTGAGCCTGCGCGGCTTCGGCCAGCGGAAACACGGAATGAATCACGGGTAGGCACTGCCCTCGTTCAAGCAACGGCACTACCTGTCTCTGGATCTGGCGCGCGATCTCGCCCTTGTCTTCATCAGAACGCGGACGCAAGGTTGAGCCTGTGAACCACAGCCGCTTGGCCATGATGGGCTGGGCGTCGATCGCCGTCTTGCTACCTTCCAAAAAGGCGATTTGTACCAGCCGTCCATTCACGGCAAGCGAATGCAGGTTCTTGTTGATGTAGGAGCCGCCCACCATATCGAGGATCACATTCACGCCCTGGCCCTGGGTGGCTTCGCGCACTACCTCCTGAAAGTCCCATTGCCGATACACAATGGTTCTCTCGGCGCCGGCGGCTTCGCAGGCCCGCGCTTTTTCGGCATTGCCGACGGTTGTCCAGACCCTGCAGCCGAATGCTTTGGCGAGCTGGATGGCGGTCAAGCCGATGCCGCTGGAGCCGCCGTGCACCAGGAGGATTTCTCCGGTTTGGATTTCTGCGCGCTCGAACAAATTGGTCCAAACCGTGAAATAGTTCTCGGGAATGGCGGCAGCTTCCAATAGACCCAGGCCTTGGGGTGCTGCCAGGCAGTGGCGCTCGTCGGCTAGGCAGAATTCGGCATAGCCGCCGCCTGGCGTCAGTGCGCAAACCTGGTCGCCCACTTTCCAGCGCTGCGCTTGCGGACCGGTGGCTACCACGGTACCCGCAACCTCCAGGCCTAAGTAGGGCGAGGCGCTTTGCGGCGGTGGGTACAGGCCTGAACGTTGCAGCACGTCGGGCCGGTTCACGCCGGCATAGGCCACTTCGATCATGATCTGGCGCCCCACTGGCGCTGGGACATCGCGCTCGGCCAGTTGCATGCAGTCAGGACCACCGCCTTTCCCATGGTCAATGAAGCAGGTGTGGAATGTTGTCATCATGGCTTTCTGAAGGGTTTTCTCAGTGGCCCAGGTAGGCCTTTTTCACATGTGGATCGCTCAGCAGCTGCTCGCCGGTACCAGCAAGCACGATGGAGCCGTTTTCGAGCACGTAGCCGCGGTCAGCCAGGCGCAGAGTCTTGAACACGTTCTGCTCAACCAGCAACACGGTCACGCCGTGCTGGGCGATACCGCGAATGATGTCGAACATCTGCTGCACCAGCAGCGGTGAAAGCCCCAGGGACGGCTCGTCAAAGACCAGCAACCTGGGGCCCGCCATCATGCCGCGCGCAATTGCCACCATTTGCTGTTCACCACCGGAGAGCGATCCCGCGTACTGGTGGAGTCGTTCCTTGACGCGTGGAAAGATCTGGAGCACTTCGTCGAGCTTGCGCTGCATGATTAGGCGGGCTGCGCGTTTGTAGGAGCCCATCAGCAGGTTGTCTTTGACCGTGAAGTGCGGAAACAGCTGTCGCCCCTCGGGAACCATGGTAATGCCCGCATCGACAATGTCATAGGGTTTGCCGTTGGTAAGGTCCTGACCTGCGAATTCCACCTTGCCAGCGGTTGCGGGAACCACTCCGCAGATGGTCTTGAGCGTGGTGGTCTTGCCTGCGCCGTTAGCACCGATCAGCGTGACGATTTCGCCCTCATTCACCTCGAAATCCAGGCGGTTGAGAATCTGGGTCTTGCCGTAGCCCGATGTCAGTCCATTCACCTTAAGCATCTTGAAACTCCTTGCCGAGATACGCCTCGATCACTGCGGGGTTCTCGATGACCTCTCTAGGGTCGCCGGTGACCAGAACGCTGCCTTCATTGATCACGATGATTCGATCCGAAAGCGCCATGGTCGCCTGCATCATGTGCTCGATGAGCAGCACCGAAATTCCCGAATCTCGGATGCGGCGGATCATCGCAATCGCCTTTTCGATATCGGTTGGGTTAAGGCCGGCCATCACTTCGTCAAGCAGCAGGATGTGCGGCCGAATGGCAAGGGCGCGAGCAATCTCGAGTCGTTTCATGCCGCCGACCGTCAGGCTGCGCGCCTCTGTGTTCAGCGACCGGGTCAGGTCGGTCAGCTCGGCGACGCGCAGCGCGATCTGTTCTGCTTCGGCACGGTTGGCGGTGTGGATGAATGCGCCTAGCATGATGTTCTCCAGCACAGTGAGCCCAGTGAAAGGCTTGGCGATCTGGAACGTGCGACCCAAGCCCTTGCGGGCAAATTCGTTGGGAGTCTTGCAGTGCACCCATTGGCCATCATTGGAGAACATGGAGACTGTGCCCTGATCCGGTGCCAGAAAACCCGAGAGCTGGTTGAACACCGTCGTTTTCCCAGCGCCGTTGGGGCCGATCACACCGAGTATTTCACCCTGGTGTAGGGTCAGCGAAACGTCATTCGTCGCCAAAAGGCCGCCAAAGCGTTTGTGCAGATGCTCGGCCTTGAGAACGGGCTGCCTTAGCTCGGTTACCGGCTTGAGCGCCTCTTCACGCGCCGACTTGGCTGCTGCGGGCCGGCGGCCCAGATAGGGCAAGCGATCAAGAACGCGGATGCAGTATTCGCCAAGTGCACCGGCCAGGCCGCGCGGGATGGTCAGCACGACCAGCACCAGAATGACGCCATACACCACGCCATGCATGCCGTTGCCGACGCTGCTGAGCCAGCCGCGCGCCAGCTCCGCAATCGGCAGCACTAGAAAGGTTCCTGCCACCGGGCCTGCGATGGTGCCCAGCCCACCGATCAGCGCGAACATGGCAATCTGGATCGATAGTTCCAGCGAAAAGGCAGAGGCTGGGTCTACGAAGGTGAGATAGGTGATATGGAATGTGCCGATGATGCTGGTCAGCATGGCCGAGATGGCAGCAGCCAGTATCTTGGCTCGCACCGTGTGGATACCGACGGCAAGTGCTGCATCCTCGCGCTCGCGGATGGCAATGAGGTAGTGGCCGATGCGCGCTTTGCGGATACACCATGACACCCATAGCACCAGCATGAACAAGGCAAAAGCAATGATCACGTAGTTGGTCTTGTCGCGAAAGACGATCCATTTCCAACCGATGTTGAGCGGCAGGCTGATACCGCTGGAGCCGCCGGTCCAGTGCTCTTCGTGGATCACGACCAGGCGTACTACTTCCAGTACCGCAATCGTTGCCAATGCGAAGAATGGGCCGCGCAGGCGCAGGGTCGGGTAGCTGATGATGACCGCGACGATGCCGGAAATCACTGCTCCGGCGACCATACCGATCCAGGGACTGATTGCGAAGTTTTGGGTCAGCAAGGTGGCTGTATAGCCGCCAATGCCGTAGAACACGGCATGACCCAGAGAGAGCTGTCCAACATAGCCGCCGACAATGTTCCAAGCCACTGCGAGTGAGGAGAACACGAACAGCAGCACAAATAGGTTCGTCATGAAGGGCGTGCTGTAGGCCATGGGGATGGCTAACAGAAGCATCAGCAAAATCAGGCCTACATAGGTGCGAGGATTGCGAATATCTGGAAACATGAGGTCTTGCTCCTATAGGGGTCGATCACTCCGTACCAATGCCAAAGAGGCCGGTCGGTTTCAGAGCCAAGATCAAGAGAAAGATGCCGAAATACACCACTTCCTTCAGGTCGGGAGCAATGTAGAAGCCTGCAAGGGTGTCCACCACGCCAATGATCAGTGAGCCCGCCACGGCTCCGTACAGGCTGCCCAAGCCACCGAGCACCACAATCACGAATGCGGTTAGGACGAAGTAGGTGCCCACCGTGGGAAACACTGGGTATTGCGGTGCCAGCAGACCTGCAGCCACGCCGACGAATGCAGCTCCCAGGCCGAACGCGATGGCATAGACGTTATAGACATTCACGCCCATCAGTGTTGCGGCATAGCGATGTTGTGCCACGGCGCGCAGCGCGCGCCCCAGGTAGGTGCGATGCATGAAAAGGTGCAGCAGCACGGCAAGCCCGACACCCACTACAAAGGTGATGAGCTGGCCGGAAACGATGGAGATCGGGCCGACGCTGAATGCGCTAGTACCCAGTTGCGCGGGCGCGCGCTGCACATTGGCGCCGAACACCACCAGAGCCAGGTTCAGCAGGATCGTCGAGACACCCACCATCGCGAAGATCTGGATATGTTCGTCGGCATTGAGCAGAGGTTGGATGATGCCCTTTTGCACCAAGGCACCCAGCGCAAACAGGATGACTGCAACAGGAATCAAGCCCAGGTAAGGGTGCAGCCCCAGGTGCGTCGCAATCAGGTAGATGAGATACATGCCCAGCATCAGGAATTCGCCATGGGCGAAGTTCACCACCCGGACAACGCCGAAGATCAGCGTCAGCCCCAGGCTGATGATGATGTAGGCCCCTCCAAGCAACAGGCCGTTGATAACCAGTTGGATAAAGATTTCCATAGTGCAACCTTTAGAAATACGAAGTCCGCAAGGCCCGCGTATGCGTGCCCTGCGGACTCCATGCCTCGTTTTACTTGTTGAAGACAGGCTTGCCTTGCGCCAGGTTGTTGGGTGCGATGGTGATCAGCTTGCCGTCTTGCCACTGCATCACATAGAACGTGGATGCCTTGTTCTGACCGTCTTCACCAAAGTCGAAACCCCAGCCATTGGCAGTCTCGCCCGCCGGCTTCTTGTAGGCCAGTACGGCTGCACGGATTTTGTCCTTGTCGGTAGATTTTGCGTTGCCGATGGCTTCGAAGAAAGCCTTGGCGCCCACGTAGTTGGTCAGGCTGTGACCCGACTGCGGTTCGCCTTTGTAGGCCGCACGATAGGCGTCTAGGAACTTGTTCAGGCCAGGCGCCCCGGCAGGGTTGATGGAGGATTGCGGGAAGTCCAGATCGAACACCCCACTCATGTCGGCACCCACGGCCTTGGCTGTATCGGCAAGGGAATAGCCGCCGCCGGCACCGATCACGACCTTGGGCTTGAAGCCGGCAGCCTTGGCTTGGTTGAAGTACAGAATGGCGTCGTTCTGGTAAGCCGTCTGCAGCACCACGTTGACACCCGCGCCCTTGAGGCGAAGGATCAGCGAGGAAAGATCCACTGTCTTGGCGGAATAGGGCAGAACTTCGGCCACGGCATAGCCCAGCTCCTGGGCACGCTTCTTCTCGGTCGCAGCCACATCAGTGCCATAAGGTCCGTCTTCGTGGATGATGCCGATCTTGAGGTCCTTCGGGCTCAAGCCCATGCCCGGCGCCACCAGCTCATGCAGTGCGTTCACCACCGATACGCCGTACAGCGCGGTATTGGGATTGCTGCGGAACAGGTACTTGTAGCCCCGTGTGGTGATCTTGTGGGCCGTGGCACCCATTTCAAAGTAAGGAACGCCGGCGAGCTCCGTCACCGGCGAGGCGGCATAGGACACGCCCGAAGCGTAGCTTCCGAACACGCCGACGACGCCATCGGAGATCAGTCGTTTGGTTTCGGACACCGCCTGCGTTGGGTCTACCGCGTCCGCTTTCACGATGGTGATCTTCTCGCCATTGACGCCACCTGCGGCGTTGATTTCATTGACGGCGACTTCCAGGCCCCGGAAACTTTCCTGACCCAGGAGCGCCAGATTGCCGCTGAAAGGGAATAGTGCACCCACCTTGATGTCGGCCCATGCCGAACCGGCGGCCATGGCGCTGCATGCTCCCACCGCAAGAACGATTTTCTTCAATTTGATCATTGGCTTTGCTCCTTGTATCGTTTGACTGAACCAATCACATCGAATTTAGGATATATCATATATCGTATTTCTAAGGAATTGATTCTAGGTACATGTTGCAAAGCACTGATTGGGAGTTACCCTTGCCGCTGCATGCGGGGTTGGGACGGCGTAGCCATGTTCCGTCGGATCCACGCTGCGCGGACTCGCGATAGGGGCGACCTCAAAGAACCTACGAGCAGATCCAGGAATCTGTGCACGCGCAATAGCACTTGGGCTGCAGCAAAAGCAAAGCGGTCAGGTATGCACTGCCCGATCTTCGGGCTGCCCGGCCACAGCATGCAGTACATGCATCCATGTGGGTTTGAGCTAATACCGTGCCTCGGGTGATTGCCAGATGCATCATATATCGTATATTATTTTTTTCATTCCAATCAGAACGACATGAGGAGATATGGAAGATGTTCGATGATGTGAGCTTTGCAGGGCGTAAGGTGTTGATCACTGCTGGCGCAGATGGTCTGGGACTGGAGATGGCCCGTGTGTTTCATAAGGCGGGGGCCACCATCATGGTCTGCGACGTGAATGAAGAACGCCTGGCCGCAGTGCCTCACGAGCTGCCCGGAGCAGTGGCGGTAGCGGCCGATGTCTCTGATGAAGACAGTGTGGCCCAGTTGTTTGCCCAGGTGCAGGAGAAGCTCGGCGGGCTGGACGTACTGCTGAACAATGCCGGCGTGGCCGGCCCGACCGGCTATGTGGAGACGCTGTCCAAGAAGGACTGGGACCATACCCTGGCCGTCAACATCACGGGCCAGTTCCTGTGTGCGCGGCTGGCCGTGCCCTTGCTCAAGCAGTCCCGCCATGGCGTGATGATCAACTTGTCCTCTGCCGCAGGCCATTTGGGATTTGCCGGGCGCTCCGTCTATTCGGCCTCGAAGTGGGCGGTGATCGGCTTCACCAAGTCGCTGGCCATCGAGTTGGGTGCTTTCGGTGTGCGTGTGAACGCGATCCTGCCGGGGGCTGTGGAAGGGCCGCGCATTCGTGCGGTGATCGCCGCCAAGGCTAAGACCATGGGCCAACCGGTGGAGGAGATCGCGGCGCACTATGAGAACCAGTCGGTGCTGGGCCGCATGGTGACGGCTACCGACATTGCCAACATGGCTTTGTTCAATGCGAGCGATGCTGCGCGCAGCGTGAACGGCCAGGCCATCGTGGTTGATGCGTTCACGCAGAAGCTGTACTGAACATGCTCCCCTATTCCACAGAACCCGCAGAGCCTCGGCGCATCGCCGCCATTGTTGGCGTGGGGTTGATCGGCCAGGCCTGGGCCATCGTCTTCGCCCGTGCTGGCTGGCAGGTGCAGTTGCACGATGTGAATACAGCGTGCCTGTCCGGGGCCCGGCAACTGATCGTCCGCCAATTGCAGGAGCTCGAAATCCAGGGCCTGCTGCAAGGCGCTGGCGAAACCGCAGCCCGTGTGAATGTGGCGCAGGACCTAGCTGCTGCACTCCAAGGCGCCGACTATGTGCAGGAGAGCTCGCCCGAGCACCTGACCGTCAAGCAGGCCTTGTTCCGCCAGTTGGACGCGCTGGCGCCTGCCGCAGCCATCATCGGCAGCTCCACCTCCAGCATTGCGGCCAGCCTGTACACGGAAGACCTGCCGGGCCGCCACCGCTGCCTGGTTGCACACCCGGTCAACCCGCCTTATCTCATTCCAGTGGTTGAGCTTTGTCCGGCACCGTGGACCAGCGCAGATGTGGTGGCTCGGACGCGCGAAATCATGCAATCCATCGCACAGAAGCCGGTCGTGGTGCGAAAGGAGGTTGAGGGCTTCATTCTCAATCGCCTCCAAGGTGCCCTGTTGCACGAGGCGTTCCGCCTTTATGCGGCGGGCGTTGCCAGTGCGGAGGACATCGACACTACCGTCAAGGACGGCCTAGGCCTGCGCTGGTCTTTCATGGGCCCGTTCGAGACCATCGACCTCAATGCGCCGGGTGGTCTGGTGGATTATTGCGCCCGCTATGGCGGCCTGTACCAGTCCATCGGGCAGGAGCAACGGGACACCCCCGCGTGGAGCGAGGCGTTGGTCGGTGCGATCGCACAAGAGCGGCGAGCGCAACTGCCACAAGAGGATTTGCATACGCGCCGCTTGTGGCGCGACGAGCGATTGATGCAGTTGATGCGTCACAAGCACCACAACGGAGATTGAACATGGCAAAACCTAAGCAGAAAATTATCATCACCTGTGCCGTCACCGGCGCCATCCACACCCCGAGCATGTCACCCCATCTGCCCGTGACGGCCGACGAAATCGCCGAGGCGGCCATCGGTGCAGCGCAAGCTGGCGCGGCCATCCTGCATCTGCATGCCCGCGATCCGCAGACTGGCAAGCCCTCGCAGGACCCAGCCCTGTTCAAGCCGTTTCTGGAGCGCATCAAGGCCGAGACGAATGCAGTGGTAAACATCACCACCGGCGGTAGCCCGCACATGACGGTGGAGGAGCGCATGCGCCCAGCCACCACGTTCAAGCCTGAGGTGGCCTCGCTGAACATGGGGTCGATGAACTTCGGCCTGTTCCCCATGCTGGACCGCTTTCAGCATTTCGAGCATGAGTGGGAGCGCGAGCACCTGTCCAACAGCCGCTCGCTGATTTTCCGGAACACCTATCAGGATATTGAAACCATCCTGAAAATCGGCAACGACAACGGCACACGCTTCGAGTTCGAGTGCTATGACATCAGCCATCTCTACAACTTGTCCCACTTTGTGGACAAGGGATTGGTACAGTCCCCGCCATTCATCCAGTCGGTGTTCGGCATTCTGGGGGGCATTGGCCCACACCCCGAAGACCTGATGCACATGCGCCGCACGGCCGATCGGCTGTTTGGCGATAGCTACGAGTGGTCCATCCTCGGTGCGGGGCGCAACCAGCTGCCGCTGGCTACCATGGGGGCGGCGATGGGTTCGAATGTGCGTGTCGGCCTGGAAGATTCGCTGTGGATCGGCCCGGGGCAACTGGCCGAGTCCAACCGCCAGCAGGTGGAACGGATCCGCCTGATTGCCGAAGCCCTGAACCTGGATATTGCCACCCCGGACGAAGCCCGCGCCAAGCTCGGCCTCAAAGGCGGCAGCAACGTTGCATTCTGAGCGCGGCGCACGCCATGCCCAACGCAACGGCATGCACGTTCCGTGCGTGCCTTCCTTTTGCATTGGGCGGCGGCGATATGGCTCACCTCTGGGCTGTTGGGTCCGGTTAAAAAAAACGCTTTAGCGCATCCACCATGGCCACCTGGTCCAGCGCCTTCTGGAAGTTGGCGGTGTGGCGAGCCTCCAGCGTCAAGCGCGCTGCGGTAGCGAACTGCTCTTCGGTCGGGCTGTCCGCGCCGAGCGCGCGCAGCGTGGTGGGCAGGCCCATGCGTGCGTACCAGTCGCACAGCATGGCCAGGCTGCCGTCCTCGCGCGCTTCCAGATCCAGTTGGATCAGCAGCCCCACTGCCACCTGCAGGCCATGCAGCGCGAGGGCTACGCCCGGCAGGTGCGGCAGACCGCGGGTGAGCGCATGCGCGACCGACAGGCCGCCGCTTTCGAAGCCCAGTCCGCTCATGAGGATCACCGCTTCCACAACACGTTCGAAAGCGGGCGTGGGCTCCGAGGTGCCCGCGGCTTGAAGCGCCGCTTCGCCATCGGCCAGCAGCGTGGCCATGCAGGCCTGTGCGATGGTCTGTGCAGTCAGGGTGGAATGGCCGCCGTACATATTGCGCCCCCCGGCCAAAAGGCATTGCTCGGCCTCGAACTTTTTCGATACCGCGTCGCCAATGCCGGCCAGGAAGAAGTGGCGCGGCGCGGCAGCGATGATGCGGGTGTCCACCACCACAGCAGCGGGGTTGAAGCGCATGTGTTCCACCGCCAGCAACCGGTGGTGTTCGTCGTACAGCACATAATTCTTGCTGGTGGGCGCATCGTTGGAGGCCACCGTTGGCACGGTGATCAGCGGGCGGCCGGTGGCCTTGGCCACCGCCTTCCCGGCGTCCAGCGACTTCCCGCCGCCGGCCGCCACCACCACATCGGTGCGGCGTCCGGCCGCCTGTTTGCACAGCACGGCGATCAAGGCAGGTGTCAGGTCGCCCTGCACCACGAGCGTCTCCAGCGTTACCTGCTGTTGCGCGCAGATGGCAGCGATAGGCGGCCCATATTGGGCATGGACATAGCTGTCGATGACCAGGGTGGCCTCGCGCCCGAACAGGTGTATGTGCTCTGCCAGTGTTTCCAGCGCGCCGGGGCCTTGAACGTAGCGCAAAGGTGCACCAAAGATTTTGAACATGCCGATGTTTGCCTCGAGGTGGATGGAACTGCTATCTGCGTGCCGTACGGGACTTCTGCGTTTGTTGCTCTTGCTCTTGCGCTTCCTGCTCGCGCTTGACAAGCCAGTCGATCATGATTTTTCCGCCCCAGGCGATGTCTGCCTGCATGGCTTTGGCTGCGGCGTCCGGGTCTCTGGCTTCCAGGGCGTCGAGAACCGCTTCGTGCCGGTGCGAGTCCTGCTGGTAGTCCAGCCCCGCAGTCTTGATATGAAATATTTTCAGGATCGGGCCCGTGGTCACCCAAAACGATTCCACGGTGTTGCGCAGCACCGGCTTGCGGGCGGCTTCAAGCACAGCAAAGTGGAACTTGCGGTTCAGGTGGCTGGCCCGTTTGGGGTCGCTGGCCGTGTAGGAGAGGAATTCCTTTTGCAAGGCCTTCAGGCTGTCAAGCTGCCGGCGCGTGATGTTGCGCGCTGCTTCGGCGGCGCCCATGCCCTCCAGGTGGATGCGGATCTGCTGGATTTCGCTGAGTTTTTCCGAATCCACATAGGGAACATACACGGCCGTTGCCGCCTGCATCTCCAGGCCCTGTTCACTGATTAGCCGGAAGATGGCCTCGCGTACGGGTGTGATGGATACGTCCATCTCTTTGGCGAGATCACTGATGACCAGGCGCTCGCCAGGCTCATACTGTCCGTCAATGAGGGCATTGCGGATTTCGTTGTAAACCTTGAGAGAGAGATTCTCTTTCTTGACAGGCTTCAGGCTGGACATGAGATAGCGGCGATGGGTTGATGAGTCCAATGATTCTATCGAATCCTGTACATCTTCAGGTTTTTTGTATATCATATATCATATATCTTAAAAGGGACACGTCATGCATGAGGCTTCCTGTGCTCTGTCGCCCACAGAGCTGAAGACACTGAAGGACCGGGCACGGTTCATCCGCTTGGAGACCATCCGACTGATAGAGATCGCTAAGGTGGGACATTACAGCTCCGTTTTTTCCTGCGCGGAGATCTTTTCGTCGCTCTATTACGGTGTGATGCGGCTGTGTCCGGGAGATGCGGCCTGGCCGGACCGTGACCGCTTTCTAATGGGTAAGGGGCATGCCGCTGTGGGCCTGTTTCCCGTACTGGCCGACCTGAAGTTCTTCGACCCCAGTCTGCTCGATGGCTATACGCGCCTGGGAGGTTCCCTGGGCGATCACCCAGACATGACCAAGGTGCCCGGAGTGGACTTCAGTTCCGGCTCCATCGGCCATGCACTCTCCAACGGCGCCGGCATGGCTATGGCGGCCCGCATGCAGAACCGGAATTTCCGGACCTTTGTGATGCTGGGCGATGGCGAGATGCAAGAAGGACAGGTATGGGAGGCCGCGCTGTTCGCGGCACACCACAAGCTTTGCCGCTTGGTTGCCATCGTGGATCGCAATGGCTACCAACTCGATGGAAGAGTCGACGAAGTGATTGGTGTGGAATCGCTCAGCGAAAAATGGCGCAGCTTTGGCTGGCAGGTGCACGAAGTGGATGGGCATGATTTGCTGGCACTCACAGGCCTGTTGCGCAGGCTGCGTGCGGATGAGGCGCGCACGCAGCCCGCCTGTGTGATTGCCCATACGGTCAAAGGCAAGGGTGTCTCCTATATGGAGACCGAGCCCGGCTGGCATCTGGGCTATCTGGCCCCCGAAGACGCGCAGCGCGCCGCCGATGAAATCCTGGCGCGCGACATCTGAGCCCCAGCAACCCCCTCCACCTCCAAAGCCAGAGGCTTATCCCATGACCCAGAAACTTTCCAAGGATTCCTGGCAATACCGCGCATTGAATGCCGTCACGCCAGGTCTGGCCTACCTCTCCAACGCACTGATTGAGCTGGCACAAGAGGGGCATCCTGTGGTAGCCGGCTCCGCCGATCTTCAGTACTCCAATGGCCTGAACCTGTTTGCCAAGCATTACCCCGAGCGCTATGTGCAGTTCGGCATTTCCGAGCAGAACATGGTCTCCGCGGCTGCAGGCATGGCCACCACGGGTGTCATGCCCTTTGTCGCTACCTTTGCCTCGTTTCTCGGCCTGCTGTGCTGCGAGCAGATCCGCATGGACGTGGCTTACACCAAGCTGCCGGTGCGGCTGATTGGCCACCACACCGGCATCAGCCTCGGCTTCTACGGCACCTCGCACCATGCCACGGAGGACATCTCCACCATGCGCGCCATTGCAGGGCTGACTGTGGTTTCACCCGCCGATGGCCCGCAGCTGGCGGCTGCCATCAAGGCTTCGGTACACTGGCCAGAGCCGATCTACTTCCGCATTGGCCGCGGACGTGATCCACAGGTGTATGAAGACCATGCGCCCTTTGAGTTCGGCAAGGCCATCGTGCACTCCGAAGGCAGTGATCTCAACATCATTGCCTGCGGCATCGCCGTCTCCAGCGCGCTGGAAGCCGCTGCGCAATTGCGCCAGGAGGGCCATTCGATCGGCGTGATCGACATGCACACCATCAAGCCGCTGGACCGCGCGGCAGTGCTGCATGCGGCAGGCCTTGCGCGCAAGATGATGACAGTGGAAGAGCACAATGTGCTGGGCGGTCTGGGCGCAGCAGTGTCGGAGGTGCTGACCGACGAGGGTACTGGTGTTCGCCTGCACCGCCACGGCATCCAGGACGAATACTCGCTGATTGCACCGCCCATTACGCTCTATGCCCACTATAAGCTTGACGCCGCTGGCATCGCTGAAATGGCGCGCACCCAGCTCCAACGCACAATCTAAGGCAGCACACATGCGGGAAATTACAGGCAGCACCCGACTCTTCGGCATCATCGCCGATCCCATCTATCACGTGAAAACGCCTCAGCGCATGAACGAGCATTTTGCGCGCATCGGCTTTGATGGCGTATGCGTGCCATTCCACGTCAAGCCCGGCGGTTTGAAGGCAGCCATGGCAGGTTTTCGCTTGATGGAGAACCTCGGTGGCGTGATCGTCACCATTCCGCACAAAACGGCAGTGCTGGAGTTGGTCGATGAGGTCTCGCCCGTTGCGCAGCAAATCGGCGCCGCCAATGTCATTCGCCGCAATGCCGATGGCACACTCTATGCACACATGCTGGATGGCGAGGGCTTTGTCGGCGGCTTGCAGGAGGCGCAGATTCCGGTACAGGGGAAAGCCGCCTACCTGGCGGGCGCTGGCGGCGCAGCCAATGCCATCGGCTTTGCGCTGGTGCAGGCCGGCGTCGCTTCACTCACCATCGCCAATCGGACGCAGGCCAAGGCACACGACCTGCGTGAACGTATTCTCTCGCTGCACCCGGAGGCAGACATCCGCATCGGCAATTCTGACCCGAGTGGCCATGACCTGGTGATCAACGGCACCTCGCTGGGCATGCATGAGACGGATGCCTTGCCGCTGGATGTGAGCCGGCTGATACCCGCGCAGCAGGTCTGTGAAGTGATCATGGAGCCCCGCACGACGCCACTGCTGAAAGCGGCACTGGAGCGTGGCTGCCCGGTGCAGTATGGCGCGCCCATGCTGGCCTGCCAAATCCAACTGATGGCTCGGATGCTCGGCGTTGGTTCAGAGGGGTGATATGGCGGATTACGACTACATCATCGCTGGGGGCGGCACGGCTGGCTGCATCCTGGCGAATCGCCTGACTGAAAGCGGCAAGTACCGAGTGCTGCTGTTGGAAGCCGGGCCAGAAGCGCGGAGCATGTGGATTTCGATTCCCGCAGGCTTTTCCAAGCTACTGGTCGATCCCAATTTCAACTGGCGTTTCAAGACCGAGCCGGAAGACAACGTGCAAGGCCGCGTCATCGCGGTGCCGCGCGGTAAGGGACTGGGCGGCTCCACGTTGATCAACGGCATGATCTATGTGCGCGGCATTCCTGATGATTATGATGGTTGGGAGGCCGCAGGAGCTGCAGGCTGGGGCTATGCGAACGTGGAGCCGGTGTTCCGCAAGATCGAGCGCTATGAAGGCGGTGGCCCTGGGCGTGGCAAGAACGGCCCCATGTGGATCGAGGCGGTTGCCGAACGCTACCCGATATCAGATGCATTGCTGCGCGCGGCCCAGCAAGATGGTCAGCCCCTCAATCCGGACTATAACAGCGGCCAGCCTCAGGAGGGTTTTGGCTACTACCAGGTGGTGCAAAACAGGGGCAGGCGCTGGTCGGTAGTGGAGGGCTATCTCAAGCCTGCCGCCAACCGACCCAACCTGAAAGTGATCAGCGGTGCGATGGTGGTCCGCCTGGTTTTTGAAGGTATGTGCTGCACGGGCGTGGTCTATCGCCATGCCGGGCAGGAGTTGACGGTCAGGGCCGGACGGGAGACGATCCTCGCACTCGGGGCGATCCAGTCGCCGCAGATGCTCGAAGTCTCCGGAATCGGCAATCCGGATCTGCTGCAGCGCCATGGCATTGCTGTCGTGCACACCAAGCCCCAGGTAGGAGAAAACTACATCGAGCACTTTGCCACGCGGATGAACTGGCGCGTAAAGAACACCGTTACGATCAACGAGATGTCGCGGGGCTGGCGCCTGGCAAGCCAAGTAGCCAAGTATTACGCGCAGCGCAAGGGCATTCTCACGTTAGGCACGGGCCTGGTGCACGGCTTTGTCAAATCACATGCGGCACTGCCACAGGCGGACGTGCAGTATTTCTTTGTGCATGCCAGCTATGCCAACGCAGCCGAGCGCATTTTGGACCGTCAGCCCGGGATGACCATTGGCGTGGCACAGCTGAGGCCTCAGTCCGTGGGCAGTATCCACATCCAGTCCGCCGACCCGATGCAACAGCCCGCGATACGCCCCAATTTGCTGAGCGCTCAAATCGACCGCGACAGCCTGATCGGCGGCATGCGCGCCGCCCGGCGAATCGTCGGGCGGCCAGCGATGCAGCAGTATGTGGAATCGGAGTTAAGTCCGGGCGCAGACGTGCAGAGCGATGCGGAATGGCTAGACTTTGCGCGGAGCAATGGCCAAACCATCTACCATCCCATTGGCACCTGCCGCATGGGGACGGATGCTGCCGCGGTGACGGACCCACGCCTGCGTGTGCAAGGTCTGCAGGGGCTACGGGTCATCGACGCGTCGATCATGCCCAGGATGGTATCTGGCAATACGCAGGCGGCGGTAATGATGGTTGCCGAGAGAGGCGCGGCACTGGTGCTGGAGGATGCTGAGCATTAGAGCGATTTCTAGGGCGTGATCTGTAGATGCTGGCGCTGCCGGATGCAGCATGCTCAGAAGCTGGCAAAGCTATGCCTTGGAACCAGAGGATATAGCTCAGAGCGGCGCCAATGACGCCCAGCCATAGCGGGCCATGCAGGTTCGACATGCCTAGAGCGGGCATTGCGGGCTCGAGGGCAAGGGCAAAGGGCGCGATCAGCAAACCTCACGAGGTCAGCTACCACACGGTAGAGGGCCTCCGCGAAACCGGAGGTCGCCATTTCGTTGGGCCTGGCGGTTGATCCCGGCCCGGTCATCGTATGGCCTTCAGGCGATAAAGGACGCGGCGATGTCCTTGTCGCCATGCCCGGCATCGAGCGCGCGCTGAAAGCGAGCGAGACTGGCCTGCGCGATCTCCGCCTGAACGCCAGCCTGCGCCAAGGCGTCGGCGACCAGCTGGGCGTCTTTCACCGCATTCGTGACCGAAAAGCTGGTGCTGTAGTCGCCCTGGAGCATGGCCGCCGCCTTGGCCTGGAAGTAGCCGCTGTCGAGAGGCCCGCCCGTCACCGCCTCCACTGCGAGCGCGGGGTCGACGCCGAGAGCCTTGGCGATGGCCAGGGTTTCGGCGATGCCGTGCGTGAGCGCGAAGACATAGGAATTGAGCGCAAGCTTGAGGCGGCTGCTTGCGCCCGCCTCGCCGGATAGCCACAGCGTTCGCTGCCCGATCGCATCGAACACCGATTGCGCGGTTTCGCGCCCCTCTTGCGGGCCGCAGGCAAGGATCAGCAGCCTGCCTTGCTCGGCCGGCTGCCGCGTTCCCTGCACGGGAGCGTCGTAGAAGACCATGCCGTTATTGCGTGCCAATTCGGCAAGTGCGTCGATGGCCTCGTGGCCTACCGTGCTGAGCTGGAGCCAGACCGCCCCCTTGCGGATGGCGGGCAACGCGGCGCCCATGGCCTCTTTCACCGCCGCGCCGTCCTTGAGCACCGTCACGATGATGCAGGCATCCCGCACTGCATCGGCGGGATGCTCGTGGATATCGACACCATCGACCGCAAGCGGCTTGGCTTTCTCCAACGAACGGTTCCAGGCGCGCGTCTGAAAGCCTTTGCGAGCCAAATTGCGCGCGACGGCAGCGCCGATAAGGCCTGTGCCCAGCACGGCGACGGGGCTGGAGTTGCGGGTCTCTGTCATAGGAAAAGCTCCTTGGTGTGATATGGATTGATGTAATGAACATTCCATAATTGCTGAAAAAAATTAGCTGAGCGCGGCCAAGGTCTGGTCAATGACCGCCATCAGCGGGGCGCGGTCTTTGGCGGCAGCCGTTTTTGCCAAGACCCTGAGGCCCTGCACCGCGTTGAACAGAAACAAGGCGAGTGTTTCTGCACTGGCGTTGGCGCGGAATTCTCCCGCCGCCTGCCCCTTTCGGATGCAGTCCTCGATGGCGCAGATCAGGATGCGATAGTTTTGCCGAACGAGTTCGGCAATCTGCGGGTCGCGTCCGGCCACCTCGATCGCGCTATTGGTGGCGAGACAGCCGCGCTTTTCGGGCGTATGGAGATCGGCATCGACAAAACCCTTCATCAGCTCTCGCAGGCGCCTGGTTGGTGAGCCAGGCCTGCGAAGCTGCTCCGCCTGCTCCAGGGCTTGCTTGCGGTAGCGCAGCAATGCCTGCTCGAAAAGGCCATGCTTGCTGGAGTAGGCGGCATAGAGACTGCCCCGGCCGAGGCCGGTCGCGTCAACCAGATCCTGTGCGGATGTGGCCTCGTAGCCCTTGCTCCAGAAAGTGTCCATGATGGCATCCAGTACATGCTCTTCGTCGAATTCTCTAGGTCTGGCCATGGGCGTTAATACATTTTATTGAATATTCGTACCATAACAGCCGCAGGAGAAATGTCAAGAATCGCCGGCCCTAGCTGCGATAGGACGCCACGAATTCCCGGTAGCTGGCTGGCGAATAGCGAACAGCGAGCGCAATCATGGCGATGGCCCCGAGGGCCATCGCGATCCACACCGGCCCCAGGCTGGACATGGCATCGCGCACCGTGCCTGCAAACAGCGGGACGAGGCTTGCGAAGATGTAGCCACCCCCTTGAACGAAAGATGTGAAGTTGCCCGCCGTGGTCGGATCGTCGATATGGTCGATAGCGACGATGATGGACAGTGGAAACAGTATCCCAATGCCCAGCCCGAGCAGCGCCATGGCGAGCAGGGCCAGGTTGACCGGCCAGAGATACAGCACCGCGAACCCCAGGGCCGTGACGAGCAGTGAAAAGATCAGTGGGCCACGGCGATCCGGGAAGTGATGGATGAAAGCCGCGACGCCCAACGCGGTGGTGGCTTCGATGACGGTGAGCGCCGAAAGCAAAAGCCCCGCGGCTCCCCGGTCTGTGCCCATCTCGAGATAGAACGGTGGAATCCAGGCCATGGCGAGCATGAAGGCTCCCGTTCCCACCCCGAAAAATACCATCAGCGACCAGGAGCGGCTGTTGCGCCAGAATGCGGGCGAGGCTGACGCTGTGGCCGCGGCGGCGGTTTGCCTTTCGCTGGCCGCGCCGCGTGAAGCCAAAGGCCACAGCAGGAAGGCGGCAAGGGCGGGCAGGCTCCAGATGGCAAATGTCTCACGCCAGCCAAGCAGATCGCTCATGGAAGCGGCCGCCCCCGCAGCGATGCAGGCGCCGCCGACGATACCGGTCGAGTAGACACCGATGACGCGCCCCGTTTGCTGGCCAAAATTGCGCTTCGCAAAGCCGGGCATCAGTGACTGGACGATCGCAATGCCGACGCCAGCGCCGGCGGCTGTCAGCAGCAGCCCCGCTCCGTCCGAGAGCCACAGCCGCGCCAAGCAAGCTAGTGCGATGATCAGGATGCCGATGGCGATCCCGGCGCGCTCCCCGAGTGCCGCGCGGATCTGCCGGACATAGATGGCGCCAACGCCCATCAGAAAGACCGGAATCATGGTCAGCAGACCGACCACGGTGGAATTGATCGCGGTGTCTCCCATGATCTGGGAGACAAGTGGCCCGATGGCGGCGACAGCGGGGCGGAGATTGATCGAGGCCAGAAAGATCACGACCAGCAATAGGGTCGGTGAAAACCTCTGTGTTTGGTTAGGCATGGTGGTCCTCCATATCGGGCTGCGCCGACGTGTTCGTTGCTGCTATCACAAGGCCAACTGGCTCGCGCTTTTGCAGGAAGTTGCTGATTCATTGCCGAGGCCCATGCGCGGCTCTCGCGCCCAGCCCGTTGGCGGCTCCTTGCCTGGACGCGCGAACCGCATCCTCCAATGGGCAGCTCGCGCAAATTATGTAATGATTATTCCAAAATGGTCAACACCCACAGACAGCGTTGGCGCGCGGCGGGGAATTGGCTGACCGTCAACGAGGGCTGAGCCCGTATAGGAAAAATCTCACGGAATGAAGCAGCCCGCTACCGCAAGCGAGCCCTGGTGCGTAGACAAGGTTCGGATTGGCGCATGCCAGAACCCGGACGCCTATAACGCCCCGCTCACCGTCTCCGCGACCCAGTCCATGAAGGCCTGCAGCCGTCGCGGAACGTGGTGGCGGTGGGCATAGAGCAGCGTCACCGGCAACGGCTGTGGCCGCCAGGCAGAAAGAATCTCCACCAACTGCCCGGTCGCCATGAGCTCGGCCTTCGGCCCGAAGGCGGGCGCCTGGATGATGCCCAGGCCGGCAAGGCAGGCCGCCTCATAGGCCAGGCTGTTGTTCACGGTGACAGCCTCCGGTATGGGGCGCGTGCGCATCTTGCCCTCTTCCATGTATTCGAAGGCCGCGCTTCCCCCGCCCATGTCGGCCGAGTAGCGTACGAGGCGGTGGCCATCGAGTTCGGCCAACGTGCGCGGCGTGCCGAAGGCCGCCAGGTAGGCCGGCGCGGCCAGGTTGACCTGCTGCATGTGGCCGAGCGGGCGCGCGACCAGCCCCGAGTCCTGCAGCACGCCGACGCGGACGACGCAGTCGAAGCCTTCGTGGACCAGGTCCACACGCCGGTCGGTGCTGCTGAGTGCCACCTCCATGTGCGGATGTGCGGTCAGGAACGCGGGCAGCCGGGGAATAACGGTGCGCGCCGCCAGCAGCAGCGGCATGTCCACACGCACCCGTCCGCGCAGGGTGGCCGGCTGCTGCCGGAACAGGGAATGGACCTCGTCGGCCTCGGCCAGAAGAGCCTGGGCACGCTCGGCGAGCTGGCGGCCATCGTCCGTGACCTGCACGGTGCGCGTGGTGCGCTGGAGCAGGCGGGTACCCAGCTCAGCCTCCAGCCGCTGCACCACGGCGGAAACACGGGCGCGGGTCAGGCCCAGGCGCTCGCCCGCGCGGGTGAAGCTCGTGCTTTCCACCACCTGCAGGTACACCCGCAAGGATTCCAGGTCCATTGTCAACTCCATCGAGACAGTGAAGGCGAGTAGCCGGTCTTTATCGGGAGATTGTCTTTCAATAAAGTCTGTTGCATCGCACAGCACCAAGGAACCTCTTCATGCACACCGACCATCGCATCGCACTCATCACCGGCGGCAGCCGCGGCCTGGGCCGTAACGCCGCGCTCCACCTCGCACGCGAGGGGGTGGACGTCGTCCTGACTTACCGTAGCCGGGCCGACGAGGCTCGGGCAGCCGTTGCCGACATCGAGGCGCTGGGCCGCCGTGCTGTGGCCCTGCCCCTGGACGTGACGCAGTCCGGTCGCTTCGCGGACTTTGCCGCAACCTTGAAGCATGCGCTGGACGAAACTTGGCACCGCCCGCAGTTCGACATTCTGGTCAACAACGCCGGCATCGGCATCAACGTACCCTTCGCCCAGTGCACCGAAGCGCAGTTCGACGAACTGGCCGCGGTCCACCTGAAGGGGCCCTTCTTCCTCACCCAGGCGCTGCTGCCCCTGATCGCCGACGGCGGGCGCATCCTGAACGTGTCATCGGGCTTGGCGCGCTTCGTGCTGCCTGGCTTCGCGGCCTACGGGGCGATGAAGGGCGGCATCGAGGTGCTGACGCGCTACCAGGCCAAGGAGCTGGGCGCGCGCGGCATCGCCGTCAACGCCATCGCGCCGGGTGCCATCGAGACCGACTTCGGCGGGGGTGCCGTGCGCGACAACAAGGCCGTCAACGCCTTCGTTGCATCGGTGACGGCGCAAGGGCGTGTCGGCCTGCCCGACGACATCGGCGGTGCCATCGCGACGCTGCTGCGGCCAGGCAATGGCTGGATGACCGGGCAGACGGTGGAGGTGTCGGGCGGGATGCTGCTCTGAGGGGCGAACTGAGTGCAGAACGGGGCGGGTGCTCCGGCAAGGTCTGGCTGTGCAAGAGGCAGCCCGAGACTTCCGGCGTCAGTGGTAAGGCATTCTGAGCATCGCTGCGAACTCTGACCACAAGCCGCGGAGCTGGCAGACCATCAAGGCGCGCACCCGCCGCTACGCTGAAAACTGGGGCGAGAACTTCGAACTGCGTCCGACGGCCAACCTGCGGACGACGCTGGAGGCCATTGTGTTGCATCGACCGATTGAATCCACACTGCAAAGTGGACGCCTGCAGGCCAAAGTGGAACGTCAGCAATGGGGCGTGAGAAGTCTTCCGTCACTGGCGGCAGCCGGCTGTGGGTTATATGGTCCTGCGGCCTGTGTTAAGACAAGAAAAGCCTGATGCATCACATCAGGCTTTTTCTTTTAGCAGCCATACAGTGTGCTGCTCAGGAAATTGATGGCCAAGTAGGGCGATTGCAGCTATCTTGGCATCCAGTCGCAGAGTTGCGCCGCGAGTCGCAAACAATACGGCGCCCTACGGGTGGACGGGCACATCAAACATCAATATTCCCCGCCCTGAGCGCATTCGTCTCGATGAAGTCGCGGCGCGGCTCCACCTCGTCGCCCATCAGCATGGTGAAGACGCGGTCGGCCTCGACCACGTCGTTGATCTTCACCTGCAGCAGGCTGCGCACGGTGGGGTCCATGGTGGTTTCCCACAGCTGCTCGGGGTTCATCTCGCCCAGGCCCTTGTAGCGCTGGCGCGCGGTGGTGCGCTCGGCCTCGCGGATCAGCCATTGCATGGCCTGGCGGAAGTCGTCCACCTTCTCGCTCCTGGCCTTGTCGCCTTCGCCGCGGCTGACCTTGGCGCCTTCTGCCAGCAGGCCGTGGAAGTTCTGGGCCTCGGCGGCGAGGGCCGCGTAGTCGTGGCCGTCGACGAACTCCTGCGTGATGATGGAGCTCTTGATGTTGCCGTGGTGGTGGCGGCTGATGCGCAGGATGGGCTTTTCGGTGTGCGGATCGAGCTCGCCGTTGACTTCGGCGGGCACGCCGGTGGTGGAGAGTTCGCGCAGCTTGGCCTCGAGCACCGGGGCGCAGGTCATCGCGTCGTCCAGCGTGTCGAGCTTGATCTGCACGCCGTCGGCAATCGCGCGCAGCGCCTCGGCGTCGAGGTGGGCCGACAGGCGCTCGATCACCGTTTCGGCCGCCAGGTGCATCTGGGCCAGGCGGGCCAGCTCTTCGCCTTCGATGGTGCGCGGATGCTCGCCGCCGGTGGCGACGCTGGCGTCGCGCAGCGCGATGCGCAGCAGGTATTCGTTGAGCGCGCCGCCGTCCTTCAGGTACAGCTCTTCCTTGCCGTTCTTCACCTTGTACAGCGGCGGCTGGGCGATGTAGATGTGGCCGGCCTCGACCAGGTCGGGCATCTGGCGGTAGAAGAAGGTGAGCAGCAGGGTGCGGATGTGGGCGCCGTCCACGTCCGCGTCGGTCATGATGATGATGCGGTGGTAGCGCAGCTTGGCCAGGTCGTAGTCGTCGCTGCTACTCTTGCCCGATTCGATGCTGGCCTTGCCGATGCCGGTGCCCAGGGCGGTGATCAGGGTGATGATTTCGTTGCTGGACAGCAGTTTTTCGTAGCGCGCCTTTTCCACGTTCAGGATCTTGCCGCGCAGCGGCAGGATGGCCTGGAACTTGCGGTCGCGCCCCTGCTTGGCCGAGCCGCCGGCGGAGTCGCCCTCGACGATGTAGATTTCGGACAGCGCCGGGTCTTTTTCCTGGCAGTCGGCGAGCTTGCCGGGCAGGCCCATGCCGTCGAGAACCCCTTTTCTGCGGGTCATTTCACGTGCCTTGCGGGCGGCTTCGCGGGCGCGCGCGGCCTCGACGATCTTGCCGCAGAGGATCTTGGCGTCGGTGGGCTTTTCTTCGAGGTACTCGGTCAGCGCCTTGGCGACGATGTCTTCCACCGGCGCGCGCACTTCGCTGGAGACCAGCTTGTCCTTGGTCTGGCTGCTGAACTTGGGCTCGGGCACCTTCACGCTGAGCACGCAGCACAGGCCTTCGCGCATGTCGTCGCCGGTGACTTCGACCTTGGCCTTCTTGGCCAGTTCGTTGGTTTCGATGTACTTGCCGATCACGCGCGTCATCGCGGCGCGCAGGCCGGTCAGGTGGGTGCCGCCGTCACGCTGCGGGATGTTGTTGGTGAAGCACAGCACGTTCTCGTTGTAGCCGTCGTTCCACTGCATGGCCACCTCGACGCCGATCTCGGTGCCGGGGATGCCGCCGTAGCTCTCGGCCGGGCGGCTGCCGGTGGCGTGGAAGGCGGTGGGGTGCAGCACCTTCTTGTTGGCGTTGATGAACTGCACGAAGCCTTGCACGCCGCCGGCGCCCGAGAAGTCGTCTTCCCGGCCGTCGCGCTCGTCCTTCAAGCGGATGCGCACGCCGTTGTTCAGGAACGAGAGTTCGCGCAGGCGCTTGGCCAGCACTTCGTAGCGGAATTCGTGGTTTTCCTTGAAGATCTCGGTATCGGGCAGGAAGTGCACTTCGGTGCCGCGTTTTTCGGTCTGGCCGACGATGCGCATCGGCGAGACTTCGACGCCGTCCACCAGCTCGATCAGGCGGTTTTGCACCTGGCCGCGCGAGAAGTCGATCTGGTGCACCTGGCCTTCGCGGCGCACGATGAGGCGCAGCTTGATCGACAGCGCGTTCACGCAGGAGACGCCCACGCCGTGCAGGCCGCCCGAGACCTTGTAGCTGTTCTGGTTGAACTTGCCGCCGGCGTGCAGCTCGGTGAGTGCGATCTCGGCGGCCGAGCGCTTGGGCTCGTGCTTGTCGTCCATCTTCACGCCGGTGGGGATGCCGCGGCCGTTGTCCACCACCGACAGCGAGTTGTCGGCATGGATGGTGACGACGATGTCGTCGCAGTAGCCGGCCAGCGCCTCGTCGATGGAGTTGTCCACCACCTCGAACACCAGGTGGTGCAGGCCGGTGCCGTCCGAGGTGTCGCCGATGTACATGCCAGGGCGCTTGCGCACGGCCTCCAGGCCTTCGAGGATCTGGATGGCGCCTTCGCCGTAGCCGCTGTCGGCGCCTGCGGGGGTGTTGGCCTGGGGTACTGGCTGGTTCTCTTCGCTCATGAAGCTGCCTTGTGCTGCAAAAACAAGAGCTGGTGGCGCTTGTCCTTGTTGGAATTCAAATAGATTCTTATCGAAAAATGAGCCCTGGCAAGCGCCAGCTGCTCCTTTTTTGTAAACAAATGGGTGCGCTCACTTACATGCGCATCGGCATCACCACGTACTTGAATGCCTCGACCTCGGGATTGGTGATGAGCGCGGAATTGTTGCTGTCGGCAAAGTCGATGCGCACCATGTCCTGGCCCATGTTGGTGAGCACGTCGATCAGGTAGGTCACGTTGAAGCCGACTTCCACCGAGGGGCCGCCGTAGTCGATGTCCAGCTCGTCCATGGCCTCTTCCTGCTCGGCGTTGTTGGCTGCCACGCGCAGCGTGCCGGGCTCGATGGTCAGGCGCACGCCCTTGAACTTGTCGCTGGTCATGATGGCCGAGCGCTGCAGGCTGGCCAGCAGCGGCGCGCGCCCCAGGGTGACGCTGTTGGGGTGGGTGCGCGGGATCACGCGGTTGTAGTCGGGGAACTTGCCCTCGACCAGCTTGGTGACGAATTCCATGCCGCCAAAGGTGAAGCGCGCCTGGTTGCTGGCGAACTGCATCTCGATCACCGGCTGGTTGTCGCCGCTGGCGTCCGACAGCAGGCGCTGCAGCTCCAGCACGGTCTTGCGCGGCAGGATCACTTCCTGCTTGGGCACTTCCACATCCAGCTGGCTGCTCGCAAACGCCAGGCGGTGGCCGTCGGTGGCCACGAGCGAGAGGGTGTTGCCCTCGGCCACGAACAGGATGCCGTTGAGGTAGTAGCGGATGTCCTGCACCGCCATCGCGAACGAGACCTGGCCCAGCAGGCTCTTGAGCACGTTCTGCGGCACGCTGAACACCGGGCCGAACGATGGCGCCTCCTGCACCAGCGGGAAATCCTCGGCCGGCAGCGTCTGCAGCGTGAAGCGGCTCTTGCCGCCCTTGAGCACGATCTTGTTCTGCTGGGTCTCCAGGCTCACGGTCTGGTCGCCGGGCATGGTCTTGAGGATGTCGATCAGCTTGCGCGCGCCCACGGTGGTGGTGAAGTCGCCCGCGTCGCCGCCCAGCTCGGCCGTGGTGCGGATCTGGATCTCCAGGTCGCTGGTGGTCAGCTGCAGCGCGTTGCCGGTCTTCTTGATCAGCACATTGGCAAGAATGGGCAGGGTGTGGCGCCGCTCGACGATGCCGGACACGGACTGCAGCACGCCGATGACTTTGTCTTGGGTGGCCTTCAGAACGATCATTTCAACCTCTACCTCTTGTCAATGTTCGCGAAATTGATGGGAAATCCGGGCATCTTAGCCTCAGCCTTTGAGCGTCTGCTCCAGCACATGCAATTGCTGGTTCAGGTCGGTGAGCTGCTGGCGCTCGGCGCCGATCTTGCGCACCGCGTGCAGCACCGTGGTGTGGTCGCGGCCGCCGAAGAGCTCGCCGATCTCGGGCAGGCTTTTTTGCGTCAGCTCCTTGGCCAGGTACATCGCGATCTGGCGCGGCCGCGCGATGGAGGCCGGGCGCTTCTTGCTGTACATGTCGGCGACCTTGATCTTGTAGTAGTCGGCCACCGTCTTCTGGATGTTCTCCACGCTGATCTGGCGGTTCTGGATCGACAGCAGGTCGCGCAGCGCATCGCGCGCGAGCTGGATGGAAATCTCTTTCTGGTTGAAGCGCGAGTACGCCAGGATCTTGCGCAGCGCGCCTTCGAGCTCGCGCACGTTCGAGCGCACGTTCTTGGCCACGAAGAAGGCCACTTCCTCGGGCATCTCGGTGTGCTCGGAGCGGGCCTTGTTGATCAGGATCGCCACGCGCATCTCCAGCTCGGGCGGCTCGATCGCCACCGTCAGCCCCGAGTCGAAGCGCGAGACCAGCCGCTCGTGGATGTTGGCCAGGCCCTTGGGGTAGGTGTCCGAGGTCATCACGATGTGGCTCTTCTTGGCCAGCAGCGCCTCGAAGGCGTTGAAGAATTCTTCCTGCGTGCGGTCCTTGTTGGCAAAAAACTGCACATCGTCGATCAGCAGCAGATCGAGCGAGTGGTAGCGCTCCTTGAACTCGTCGAAAGTGCGCCGCTGGTAAGACTTAACCACATCCGTGACGAACTGCTCGGCGTGGATGTAGAGAACTTTGGCGTCGGGGTTGTCGGCCAGCAGCTTGTTGCCCACGGCATGCACCAGGTGGGTCTTGCCCAGGCCCACGCCGCCGTAGATGAACAGCGGGTTGTACAGCTGGCCGGGCGAGACCGCCACGTGCATGGCGGCGGCGCGCGCCATGCGGTTGGCGGTACCTTCCACCAGGGTGTCGAAGGTCAGCACCGGATTGAGGCGGTTGCGGAAGGCGGCGGCGCTGGCGTCCTCGCCGCTGGCCGCTGCCGGGGCCGCCACCGGATCGGCGCCAAAGCCGGCATCGGCGGGCGCGGCCGCCGCCTGGGCGGAGGCCGCGGCGCGGGGGGCTGCGCCGAGCCCCGCGCCCAGCCCTGCGCCTTGTGCGGCGCCGCGCATGGGGCGCACCACGGTGCGCGCGGCGGCCTCGCGCTGGGCGATGATCAGCTCCAGCGCCACCGGCTGGCCATAAGTCTCTTCGAGCATGGCCGACAGTCGGCCCGCGTACTGCGCGCGGATCCAGTCGAGCTTGAAGCGGTTGGCCACGTGCAGCGTGACCTTGGACAGGTCGTCGGCCACCACGGCCGTCAACGGCTTGATCCAGGTATTGAACTGCTGCTCGGGCATTTCCTGGGCCAGCTGCTCGACAACTGCGCGCCACAAGCCTTGGCCTAGGCCTGCTTCTTCCATTGCGATCTCACGGGAAAGGTGTTCCTCAGTCATGGATATTCGGGTTGTGGATAACGAGGAACGTTGGTCGGTCGGCCATTCTAGCTTGTGCAGGGGTTATCCACAAACTGCTGCGCAGGCAACCATGCGGACCGGGCGACGCTATGAACAGGTTGTGAATACGTTGTTGGGGGCGGCAATTATGATCGAGAAACCCCTGTGTAAAAACTCAATCCATTGCCAACGCGGCGAGATACTGCGATAATTCACGGTTTCCCTGAGTTTCAGGGTGATTTTTTGTGCGCCATGGCGTGGCGTTGCCGGCGGCCAGGGCCCTCGATCTCTTCGAAGGCCCCGGGTTTGCTGGCAATGCGCCGGAGCCGGGCGCTGTTTTTCGTCACCGGTATTGCGCTTTGCCTTCCTGGGCAGGCTCCAGATGGCCGGAACCAAGCCCCTCAAGGACTGAGCATCATGAAACGTACCTACCAACCCTCCAAGACCCGCCGCGCCCGCACCCATGGCTTCCTGGTCCGCATGAAGACCAAGGGCGGCCGTGCCGTGATCAACGCACGCCGCGCCAAGGGCCGCAAGCGCCTGGCCGTCTAAGGCTGCCGCCGGCATGTGATCGTGCATGCCATGCACCGGCTGAAGACACGCGCGCAGTTCCAGGCTGCGCTGGCAGGCGGCACCATTGCACGCACCGCGCATTTCGCGCTGCACCGCGTGGTGCTGGATGCCAGCGAAAGCGACAAGCTCTCAGGGCCCGGCTCCTTGCACCCCGTGCAAGGGCCGCAGGCCCTGTTCGTGCAGCCGGGCGTATGGCTGGGCGCGATGGTGCCCAAGCGCTGGGCCCGGCGCGCGGTGACGCGCAACGCCATCAAGCGGCAGATCTACAGCGTGGCCCCCGAGTTCGCGGGCCGCTTGCAGCTGGCCGCGCATGTGGTGCGGCTGCGCGCCGGGTTTGACCGCAAGCAGTTCATCAGCTCCAGCTCCGAGGTGCTGAAGCAAGCCGTGCGCGCCGAGCTGCAGCAGCTGTTCGCCCGTGCCGTGCAGTCTTCGGCGCCGCTGCCGCCGGCACCCCGAAAGGCTGGCGTATGATGCAGCGCCTGCTCATCGGCCTGGTGCGCGGCTACCGCCTGCTGCTCAGCCCCTGGCTGGGCTCGGCCTGCCGCTTCGAGCCGACCTGCTCCGCCTATGCGCTGGAGGCGCTGTCCCGGCACGGGGCTGCCATGGGCAGCTACCTGACCGTGCGCCGGCTGGCGCGCTGCCATCCCTGGTGTCCGGGCGGAGCCGATCCGGTGCCCGGCCATCCCCGTTGGTTCAGTGACCTGCTTCGCACCGCTGATTCATCCTCTTCCGAGAAGTCTTCATGAACGACATCCGCCGTACCATCTTGTGGGTGATATTTGGGTTCTCGCTGGTCCTGCTGTGGGACAAGTGGCAGATCCATAACGGCCACAAGCCCACCTTCTTCCCCACGCCCGAGGCCGCGCAGACCGCGCCGGCCACCGGCGACGCAGGCAAGCCCGCGGGCGGCAGCGCCGTGCCCGATACGGCCGCGGCCAAGCCGGCCGACGGCAATGCGGTGCCCGGCGGCGCGCCGGCGCCGCAGGCAGCCCAGCCGGCTGCGGCGCGCGAGAAGGTCACGGTCACCACCGACCTGTACCGCCTCACCTTCGACGGCGAGGGCGGCTCGCTGGTCGGTGCCGATCTGCTCAAGTACGCGGACCAGGAAGACCGCAACAAGCCCTTCCGCCTGTTCGACGAAAGCGCGGCGCGCGTCTACGTGGCGCAGACCGGCCTCATTGGCGGCGAATTCCCCAACCACAAGACCGTGATGCAGGTGAAGCCCGGCCCGCGCGAGCTGGCCGATGGGCAAAACGAGCTGCAGGTGGTGTTCGAGTCGCCCGACCTGGGCGGGCTCAAGCTGGTCAAGACCTGGACCATCAAGCGCGGCGACTATGCCATCGGCGTCAAGCACGAGGTGGTGAACACCGGCAGCAGCGCCGTCAACCCGCAGCTGTACCTGCAGCTCATGCGCGACGGCAACAAGCCCGAGGGCGAGTCCAAGTTCTACTCCACCTTCACCGGCCCCGCGGTCTATACCGAGGCCAAGAAGTACCACAAGGTCGAGTTCAAGGACATCGAGAACGGCAAGGCCGAGGTGGACAAGTCCGCCGACAACGGCTACGTGGCCATGGTGCAGCACTATTTCGCCAGCGCCTGGCTGCTGAACCCCGGCACCCCGCGCGACATCTATGTGCGCAAGGCCGGCAACAACCTGTACTCGGTGGGCGAGATCACCGCGGTCGGCGCCATCGAGCCCGGCGCCTCCAAGACCGTCGACGCGCGCCTGTTCGCCGGCCCGCAGATCGAGAAGACCCTGGAGGCGATCGCCCCCGGCCTCGAACTGGTCAAGGACTATGGCTGGGTGACCATCCTGGCCAAGCCGCTGTACTGGCTGCTCGACAAGCTGCACAGCTTCATCGGCAACTGGGGCTGGTCCATCGTGGCGCTGGTGCTGCTGCTCAAGATCGCGTTCTACTGGCTCAATGCCAAGGCCTACGCCAGCATGGCCAAGATGAAGGCCATCAACCCGCGCATCCAGGAAATGCGCGAGCGCCTCAAGGACAAGCCGCAGCAGATGCAGCAGGAGATGATGCGCATCTACCGCGAGGAGAAGGTCAACCCCATGGGTGGGTGCTTCCCCATCCTGATCCAGATCCCGGTGTTCATCGCGCTGTACTGGGTGCTGCTGTCGAGCGTGGAAATCCGCAACGCGCCGTGGATCGGCTGGATCCACGACCTGTCGGTGCCCGATCCGCTGTTCATCCTGCCCATCGTGATGACCCTGTCGTCGCTGCTGCAGACCGCGCTCAACCCCGCGCCGCCCGATCCGATGCAGGCCAAGATGATGTGGATCATGCCGCTGATGTTCAGCGTGATGTTCTTCTTCTTCCCGGCCGGCCTGGTGCTGTACTGGTGCACGAACAACATCCTGTCGATCGCGCAGCAGTGGATCATCAACACCCGCCTGGGCGTGCCGCCGCAGTTCAACCTGCCCAAATTTAAATAGGCCACGACTGACGCAAATTCGGATCGGGCAAGGTGTTCGCACCATGCAGACATGCCCGTGCATCCTTGTTGGCGCCAGTCCTATAGGTATAAATCAGGGCTTGCCATGGCCTGGCGGCCCTCATAAGAATCCTCGGCAATGGTCGCTATCGGCGACCATTGCTTTTTTTTCTTGGAAAAGGGGATTGAACATGCCGAAAACATTGGGATGGCGACGCGGCGCGCTGGCGCTGGCCGCGCTGGTATGCATGGGCGCGGCGCAGGCGACCACGCTGCGCTGGGCGGGCGCCAACGACATCCTCACGCTCGACCCCCATGCGCAGAACCACCAGACCACGCATGCCTTCCTGCAGCAGGTTTACGAGCCGCTGGTGCGCTACGACAAGGACTTCCAGCTCGAGCCGGCGCTGGCCACCAAGTGGACCACCATCAGCCCCACCCAATGGCGCTTCGAATTGCGCAAGGGCGTGAAATTCCACGACGGCGCGCCGTTCACCGCCGATGACGTGGTGTTCTCGCTCACCCGCATCATGACGCCGCCCTCCAACATGATGAGCGCCACGCAAAGCATCAAGGAAGTCAAGAAGGTGGACGACTACACCGTCGACCTCATCCTCAAGGGCCCCAACCCCATCCTGCTGCGCGAGCTCACCGAGGCGCGCATCATGAACAAGGCCTGGGCCGAGAAGCACAACTCCGTCAAGACCCAGGACTATGCCGGCAAGGAAGAGAGCTACGCCTCGCGCAACACCAACGGCACCGGCTCGTTCATCGCCACCGGCTGGCAGCCCGACGTGAAGCTCACCCTCAAGAAGAACCCCAACTGGTGGGACAAGGCCACCGGCAACATCGACGAAGTGGTCTTCACCCCCATCAAGTCCGCCGCCACCCGCACCGCGGCGCTCATCTCCAACCAGGTCGACTTCATGGTCGACCCGCCGCCGCAGGACCAGGCGCGCATCAAGAGCAGCAGCGAGCTCAAGCTGCTCGAAGGTACCGAAAACCGCACCATCTACCTCGGCCTGGATGTATTGCGCGACGAACTGCCGGGCGCCGGCGCCACCGGCAAGAACCCGCTCAAGGACGTGCGCGTGCGCAAGGCCATGTACATGGCCATCGACAGCGACGGCCTGCACAAGCGCACCATGCGCGGCATGTCCATCCCCGCCGGCACCATGATCGCCCCCATGGTCCACGGCTGGACCAAGGCGCTCGAAGCGCGCTCCGACAAGTACGACCCTGAGGCCGCCAAGAAACTGCTGGCCGATGCCGGCTACCCCAGCGGCTTCAACCTCAAGCTCGAATGCCCGAACGACCGCTACGTCAACGACGAGGCCATCTGCCAGGCCGTCACCGCGATGTGGACCCGCATCGGCATCAAGGCATCGCTGCAGACCGCGCCCATGGCCACCTTCGTCACCCGCGTGATGAACGCCGAGCCCAATGCCTACCTGTTTGGCTGGGGCGTGGCCACCTTCGACGCGCTCTACACCCTGGATGCGCTGCTGCACTCCAAGGGGGCGGCGGGCGGTGGTGTCTATAACGGCGGCCGCATCAGCGACAAGGAGCTGGATGCCAAGATCGACCAGATCAAGACCGAAACCGACGAGGCCAAGCGCGACCAGCTGATCCACGCTGCGCTGCAGCAGGCCAAGGACAACTACTACACCATCCCCCTGCACCACCAGATCCTCCCCTGGGCCATGCGCAAGAACATCGACACGGTCTACCGCGCCGATGCCCGGCCGATCCCGGCCTGGACCACGATCAAGTAGGGAAGAAGGGAAAGGCCGCCAGGCCTTCCTCATCCAAGAGCCTGCGCGAGCAGGCTCTTTTCATAAGGAAGTCATGCTGCCGCGCTGAAATCAGAAATTTTTCATTGGGAAGCGAGCGGGGGTGGGAAAACCCCTGTATACTTCAGTCCATCGACAGCGCGGTGCTCCTGAGCTGGTTGCCCTGAGGGGTAGGCAGCGAGGGAGTTAATTTTTTCTGTGCTGTGGGTTGTGAGGGTTTGGGTGGTTCGAAAGAATTTCAAAAACTTCTCGCGGGGCACAAAAAGCTGT